>JAPPMR010000593.1:0-5664 GCA_028818995.1 Candidatus Poribacteria bacterium
CCTCAGACAAACCGCGCCGTTTAATGCAGCCAATGCGTTTCACGGATATTCTGGCTGGCATGTTTACACTTTATCGGAGCCACTTCCGTCTGTTTTTGGGAATCTCGGCCGTTTATCTCGTGGTACGTTTCTGTACAGATCAAATTTGTATGTATTTCCTAATTGGAGGAATGGGGGACCCCGCTTTAAAGTTGCGTGGTTTTTTGGAAACATTTTTGCTGCTCATATTCGGCAGTGCACTAATTTATGCGGGGGCACATGCATTTTTAAAAAGAGAAATTACTGTCGGAGATGTTTTAAAGCGAACATTACAATGTATGTCTCTACTCGATCTTTCTCCACTTATCGGTAGTTCGATACTTTGGTTTTTAAGTGTTTTTGGTCCGTTTTTTATAATACCTCTCATTTTGGGATTGATCTCTGGTTTTGATACAATTGTAGCCATTATAGCCATCATCATAAGTATCCCATTTTCAGTCTATTTTGGAGTCCGATGGGGACTCTATTATCTTCCTGTGTTATTTGAAAAGACTTCAGCAATAACAGCACTTAATAGAAGTGCTAAATTAGTAAAAGGTAGTTGGTGGCGTGTGTTTGGGATTATGGTGGCGATTGTTCTCATCACCATCATGATAGGAATTATACTGGGGTTATCTTTCTCGTCCATTTTCTCTTTTATAATTGGTACTACCGCAGTAGCAGAATTTACGCCGAATGATATTGGATGGTTCGCTTATTTGATTTGGAGTTTTGTCAGGATAAGTATATATATATATTCTACATCGATTGGATGTATCGGATTGGCACTTCTCTACCTTGATATGCGGATTCGGAAAGAACCTGACGATCTTAAAATACATGTAAACAGATTAAGGACTTCTTCGAAACTTACATAGGAAAACAAAATGGACATAGTAAATACATAATTTTCTACTGCCACCGGAAATTCGGGCCACTCTCTAAGACAAGATTATGGTATAATATCCACCTACTTGAAAGGAGTACTCGATGGCAAACAATGCGCGCCTCCCGAAAAAGTGTTGCGACAACAAGCCACTTGCTCTGTCGTTTCTCATGAGTTAGGGTTATCCTCATGCAGCAAAGTGTCAGCGACAAAACCAACGAAATACCGATCTCAACAGAGATACTCAAAGCGTCTGATGTGAGTGGAAAAGTCGTCACAACAGGCGCACTTTTGACACAACGAACTTTCTGCCAAGCAATCATAGATGGTGATGGGACAGATCCATTCAATTGTCGAGTTTTCCCATTTAATTGTATTGTAGGAGGGAACTCCGGGGAATGCCTAAAGACGAATGCGCTTATGGCATTCGCCATGATTCATGCCGTTGGTTTGGATTCCCGACTATCAATGTTTTCGTCGCGATTCGGAGATCGCTCCTACAAAAAGAAACATAAGTTAGAATGTGTAAAGAGTAAACAATTGAATGACTCTAATTTCGCTCTGTGTTTTATTGACAACATCCGCGTAATATGGTATTATTCTGACATAATTGCAATGTAGACCGTTGATAAGTTTTCACCTATCGTTATAGTTTTATGTTCACGCTATTTTAAAAGGAGCAATTACGATGAAGAGCCGTATCTACTTTCTGGTATTTACGATAATAATCGGTATGTTCTCATTAAATACGGCACTTGCATCTGTTGTAACAGATGGGCTTGTAAGTTATTGGACCTTTGATAACATACACATTATTGATAAGACAGTAAAAGATGTATGGGGTGATAACAATGGCACAATCAGCGGAAATCCTAAAGTTGTTCCCGGGCACGTAGGAGAGTCGCTTGAGTTCGATGGTAAAGGCGATTTTGTAAACCTTACCACACTTGGAGAATTTGGCAAACAAATGGGCACATTTACGTTTGAAGCCTGGATTAAAACCAGTAACAATACTGGTTGGATGACCCTCATCAATACCCATGGCGCGGAATGTCCGTATTGGGATATTCAACTCAATGGAGTGAAAGAAGGAAATGTATTTCGGGCTTTCCCGGGAAGGTTATTTTTTGTCAATAGTTTACTACCAAAACAAAATGGAGAATGTACCGCCTTTCTTATAGGTACTACCAGTCTCAATATCAAAAATAGGCTCAATATCTATGATGGCGAATGGCATCACATTGTTTATACTAATGAACATTTAATAGAAGAGGGGAAAAGTCATGCATTGGTCTATATAGACACTAAATCTAATGCTAAAAGTACAGGAAAATTTGGAGATGCATGGACATCTTTCCCATTTACAGAACCTGTCCATCTCGGTGCAAGGAATTTTGGTGGAAAACCAGAAGGATTTTTTGAAGGCATAATTGATGAAGTCCGATTCTATGATCGTCCGCTCACACTAAAAGAAATCAGGCAGAACTTTGAATCAACTACACCCTATAACGTTGAACCTAAAGGAAAGTTGTCAACTGTCTGGGCAACAATAAAGGCAAAATAAGTAGTTTTCCATATTCAAATTGTGGTAATAGTGAGTTTTGATGGGAAATATAGGATTGACTTCTGAACAAAAAACATTCTATCAAGAAAATGGATATATTGTTCTCGAAAGTATGTTCGCACAAGAGGAGTGCCAACGTTTTGTTCAACACATGGAGGACCTACACGCTGGGCGGAAGGAGCTTTCAGGTTTTTCCCAACAAGACAAGTACGGACACCGCACATTCAATCAACATCTATATGATCCTTATGTTTTAAAATTTCTCATCGATTCACGCTTGCACAAGCCGCTTGCAGACTGTTTTGGTGGCGAACCTGAAGCGATTCAAACGATGCACTTCTACGAAGGATCAGAACATCCACTACATCAAGATCAGTACTATCTACCCGACTGTATGTCAGCATGGATTGCAATGGTAGATGTTGATATAAATAACGGTCCCTTGATTGTGCAACCCGGTTCACATAGAGGCAGGTTAATTACGAAAAGTGATGTGCCGATGACTCTGCAACCAGATGAAACTTACGAACAGCAACAGACCAATCGCTACTTTCCTGAAGTTGAAAAGGTTTTTATCCAAAACGGTGGCAAAGAAGTTCAGGTACTGGTAAACCAAGGTGATGTCGTTCTGTTCCATGGCAGACTGATTCATGGCGGTGCACCGGTACTAAAACATGGCACACGGAGACATGCGCTGGCATGTCATTATATTCCGTATCATTCTGAGAATTGGGAACGCGATTGGCCCCGTATCTCATTTGATGGTAGTCGCAGAGTCCATTTCCGCAAGATTTAAACATCTTTTGCCTCCGAAAACTTATCTGGCAAAGAAAATCAAAAAATGGTATACTTGTTAATCAAAATTATCCGTATACCACCAACCGTAATTGATTCAAAACACATTTATTATTGATAGCGAAGCACCCGGGTTGCGGTGCGTAAAATAAGGAGAAAGTTAATGCAACGTCTATTCACTTTTTGCATCTGTTTCATATTGTTAAGCGGTCTTTGCCTTCCAATAATCGCGCAAGAAGAGAAAAAAGAGGCTAAATCTGCTACACAAGCAACACCCGCAAAACAGAAAAAGGAATATGAAGATTTCAATAAAGTAACTGAAGACAGCAAAAGTTATCAAGGATTTTTCAAACTATACCAAAAAAAAGAGAATCTTTATTGCGAAATACAACCATCGCAATTGGAGAAACCTTTTCTATGCATGATAAGTATCGCACGGGGTTTAGGCACAGGATACCTGCTCTCTGGCATGACCATGGATGAATGGTTGCTTGAGTGGCGGCGTGTTGGTGATAAGGTACATCTTGTGCGAAAAAATGTGCGTTTTCGTGCAAAAAAAGGAACACCAATAGCAGAAGCGGTAGATTTGGGATATAGCGACTCTGTACTTTTCGCTCTCAAACTGGAAAGTGTCCATCCGCAACGAAAGAGTTTGTTAGTAAATATTTCGCCTGTTTTCATGTCCGACCTGCCACCTTTGTCTGGTCAAATAGGTGGTGGTGCCCGTTTTGATAAGGGGCGTAGCACCTGGGGAGCAATCAAAGCGTTTCCCAAAAACGTTGAGTTGCGAGTCGATGCGGTTTATTCTGCAAGTGGCAGTCGTGAGACAATTCCAGACAGTCGTGGTATTCAACTGTCTGTACACTACAGTCTCGCACAGCTCCCATCCAACAATTATCAACCCCGCTTGGCTGATGATCGTATGGGACATTTCATGACGACAGTCAAAGATTTCTCGCTTCAAACAAGTGATGAACCGTATATCCGTTTTGTCAATCGCTGGCACTTGGAGAAGGCTGACAAAAACGCGAAACTTTCACCACCGAAAGACCCAATTATATTTTACATAGAGAAAACCGTGCCACACCGTTTTCGCCCGTATGTGCGTCAAGGAATTCTGGAATGGAACAAGGCTTTTGAAAAAGCAGGATTCATAGATGCAATTGAAGCACGGATTCAGCAAGATCATGAGACCTGGGATCCTGAGGATGCACGGTATAATACTATTCGTTGGGTCGTTGGTGCGTCCTTTGCAATTGGACCCTCTCGCGTAAATCCGTTGACAGGACAGATATTGGACGCGGATATCCTTGTCGGAGAAAGTTGGATCAGATCTTGGATGCGTGAGTACACGACTTACTTTGATGAAGTAGAACATGAGCGTAATCACCCAATTGATCATTCATCACGACATAACTGTCAAATGGCTACTGGGCTTGCACGTGAAATGAGTTTCATGGCGAGTGTTTTACAAGCACGCGGCATAATTGACGATGGAGAACTTCCAGAAGAGTATATCGGACAGGCACTCAAAGCATTGATTATGCACGAAGTTGGTCACACATTGGGGTTACGACACAACTTTAAAGCGACTACGATATATTCACTTGAAGAATTGAACAAGAAAAAGGATGAAGCACTCCACGGTTCAGTAATGGATTATGATGCGGTAAATATTGCGCCAGAAGGAAAAAAACAGGGAAATTATTATACACCAACAATTGGTCCTTGGGATTACTGGGTGATTGAATACGCTTATAAGCCAATTGGTGGAAACAAACCCGAAGCAGAATTATCCGAGTTGCAGAAGATTGCATCACGTGCTGCATCCCCTGAACTTAGATATGCAACTGACGGTGATGCTTCAATGTATCAATATCGCGATCTTGATCCGTTAGTCAATCGTTGGGACCTCGGTGCGGATCCACTTGAATTTGCTAAACAACGTCAAGCGATTGTCGCTGGTCTGTGGGACGAGATTGCAGACAAAGTCACACAAGACGGAATGGGTTACCAACGCGTCCGACGCGCATTCAGATCACTACTGGGGCAATATAGTCGTGGCATGTTCCTCGCAACGCGTTTTATCGGTGGACAATATCACCACCGAGACCATAAAGGGGATGAAAACGGACGTTTACCTTATGTGCCTGTTCCAGCGGAGAAGCAACGTGAAGCACTGAAATTTATCAAAGAACACGCACTCTCAGACAAAACATTCGATTTTCCACCGAAGCTGCTGAACAGCATCGCTATTACTCGGTGGAGTGATTGGGGAACAAGTAGCGGAAATTCATCACGATTGGATTATCCAATCCATGACGTTATTCTGCGAAACCAAAGCCAAATTTTGGGTCGATTGCTTGATCGGAATGTTCTGGCACGTGTTCAGGACACAGAA
>JAPPMR010000593.1:5674-15451 GCA_028818995.1 Candidatus Poribacteria bacterium
GAACTTAAGTTTGGGGACAATGAGGATGTGTTCACAATGCCCGAACTCTTTACTGGAATTACGGACGCTGTTTGGATAGAACTTGATAAGAATGCCGATGCCAAACAGTGGTCAAATTCAGATGCGTTTATCTCAAGTTTCCGCCGTGGGTTGCAGCGTGAACATCTAAAGCAACTTATTAAGCTGGTGTTGGACGCAGATAGTGGTACTCCTGAAGATGCGAGATCACTTGCACGTCTACATCTCCAACAAATCAATACCCGTCTCAAGAACGTGCTGCAAGATTCCAAGCAAAAGCTGGATGATTACAGTGTAGCACATCTTGAAGAATCGCAAGTTCGCGTTGAAAAGGCGTTGGATGCCAACTTCCAAGTTGAGAAGCGTTAAATACTTATCTGTTGTTCCTTTCAAGAATGATATACCATATTAATGTTTTCCATATTATGGTGTTACATTGTAGGCGCGCTTTGTAAGCGCGCCTATCAACAGTCTATCTTTATAGGTATTTTCTACCGCAATTCTTAAAGAGATAAGGAAGATGAAAACAATATACCGATTCATCACCCTATTCTTGGTTTTTCCGTTGTTTTTACTGAATGCTCTTGCCCAAGACTATACTCAGTTCAGTTTGCCTAAGGGGGCAAAGGCGCGCCTCGGTAAAGGGTGCATTGAAGATGTAGCGTACTCACCGAACGGTAAGATGTTTGCTGTAGCGGGTAGCATTGGCGTTTGGGTGTATGATACACACACTGGTGCAGAAGCCGCTTTGCTTACAGGACATGCAAGTTTCGTTCGTTCTGTGGCATTTTCGCCTGATGGGATAACTCTTGCTGGCGGTGGTGGCTTGGGCAGCGATTGCACAATTCGGCTTTGGGATGTCACAACAGGAAAGCAGGAAAGTATACTATCTGGACATAAAAGAAGCGTCCGTTCGATAGATTTTTCTCCAGACGGGAATATGCTCGTGAGTGGAGATGATGACGGTAAGGTTTATATATGGGATATAAACACTGGACAACTCATACAAAAACTTGCTGGTCATACAAGTAATGTATATTCTGTGGCATTTTCTCCTAATGGAAAGACCGTTGCAAGTGGAAGTTGGGACAAAACGGTTCGGTTATGGGATTCAGATACCGGACAACACAAGAAAACTCTTTCCGGGCATACTGAATGGATTCTTTCAGTCGCATTCTCTCCAAATGGACAGATGCTTGCGAGCGGCAGTTGGGACGAAACGATTCGATTGTGGGATACTAACACTGGACAGAATATCAAGACTCTTGGTAAAGACATAGGCAAAATCGATTCAATCGCGTTTAGTCCAGATGGTCATACACTTGTGAGTGGGAGTCTAAGAAACGGGAACATTCAGTTGTGGAATGTAACAACAGGTGAACTGAAGCAAGTCATTCAACCACATAAGAAATGGGTCAGTAAGGTGATATATTCTCCAGATGGTAAAACACTTGTAAGTGCTGGTGAAAACAGCATGATTAGTTTGTGGGACGTTAGTGAAAGCATACATAAACTGACCATCAAAGGACATGTGCATGCAATCCGTTCCGTGGCATATTCTTCAGATGGTAAAATATTAGCGAGTGCGACTGGCAATGCGGTATGGTTGTGGGATTTAGGGACCAGGAGTCCTAAGATGACTTTGGATGGACATAAAAGAGGGATAAGTTCTGTAGCATTTTCGCCAGATAATCGCACATTGGCAAGTGGAGGTTGGGATGGCGAAATAATATTGTGGGATATGGACACCGCGAAACAAAAGTTAACCCTGAAAGGACATACGGATGGAGTCGGTTCTGTGGCGTTTTGTCCAAATGGAATGATGTTGGCGAGTGCCAGTAATGATCATACAATCCGCTTGTGGGATGTTAGTACAGGAGATCAGATACATATTTTTGATGAGGTGAGGGGAAGGGCTTTTTCCGTAGCGTTTTCGCCAGATAGCCAGACGTTAGCAAGTGGTGGTTTTAATGGAGTAATTCGTATATGGGATGTGAGGACAGGAAAAGAAAATCTGACTCTACCTAATACGGGTAATGGGTTTTCTATTACATATTCTCCAAATGGGGTATTCCTTGCAAGTTCCGGACCACAGCTTAAGTTGTGGCATGCAAAGACTGGAGAACATATCCGGACATTTGAACTGCCGCCAAAAAAGCGAGGGATATTAAATTTATTTGATAGGCCGAGATTTCATAGAGAAATGTTTGGCAATATGGTTGATTCTATTGCATATTCTCCTGATGGAAAAACGGTAGCTGGTGTGGGTAAGAACGGTAAGATTAGAATATGGGATGTAGAAACAGGGAAGCATAAGCAAACCTTCACTGGTCATAAATGGGATGTCGAGTCGTTAGCATTCTCTCCAGATGGTAAAACACTTGCCAGTGGCAGTAATGACGGAACAATCCTGCTGTGGGAGGTTCCACAATAAAGGAATGCTAAATGTATAATATGCGACTATTATTGAAACTCTGTTTGTTATGGATTTGCGTTCTGTTTGTGAACGGTTGTTCTACGCAAGATACACCACAACCAACGCCATCGGTAGCGAAAAATACGAGTGAATTGGGATTACCCGACGGTGCAATAGCACGACTTGGAAAAGGAATGATAATTGATATCGCGCTTTCACCTGACGGTTCACAACTCGCAGTGGCGACAGGTTTCGGAGTTTGGCAATATGATACCCGCACTGGTGGTGTACTTGATGTACTTACTGGACATACTGATAGTGTTGGTTCGGTGGCGTATTCACCTGATGGAAAAACAGTTGTGAGCGGCTCTTCCGATGCTACTCTACAATTCTGGGATGCTCGTACTGGAAAACAAAAACGGAACTTTACAGAGTCAAGCGGCGTTCGTGTCCTTGCATATTCACCTGATGGGAAAACATTGGCAATTGCTTGTATGGACTACACAATTCAATTACGAGATGTAAAAACGATGCAACAGAAATTCAGCCTTTCTGGGCATGAAAATGGAATCATATCCATGGCGTTTAGTCCCAATGGAAAAACGCTTGTAACTAATAGTTGGGATAACACACTTCGCTCATGGGATGTTGAGACTGGACGGTCTAAGCAAATCTTAGCAGAATATACAGAGATGACTGAGGCGATTATTTCAGTAGCGTATTCACCTGATGGTCAAACACTTGCAGGCGTAAGTATGGATGATATGCTCCACTTCTGGGATACTGCTACAGGAAAACAGATACAATCGCTTACCGCACCTACCGATAAGGTCACTTCAGTTGCATTCAGTCCGGATGGTGCCAGGTTTGCTTTTGGGAGTCCGGATCATTCAATTCAGATTCGGGATACAGGAACTCAAACATCGCGGAGTAACTTTGTTCGGCATACTGATGAAGTCTATTACTTAGCGTATTCAGGCGATGGTAAAACGTTGATCAGTGCAAGTCTTGACGATACAATTCGTGTGTGGGATTTGAAAACACAAAAACTATTGCAGACTTTTTCTGGTTTCACAGGTTCAGTCAGTTCGGTTGCGTATACACCAGACGGTAAGACACTCGCAGCCGGAAGTTCGGACAATACAATTCGGTTGTGGGACACGGAAAATCGGAAGCTTTTGCAAACACTCTACGGACACACATCTTTTATTGATTCAATTGCGATTAGTCCGGATGGTAAAATGCTCGCAAGTGGAGGTATGGACGAAACTGTTCGGTTCTGGGAAACTGCTACAGGGCGGCATTTTGACACCTTGAAACACGAATTCAGTTATATCAATTCAGTAGCGTTTTCACCTGACGGTCAAACGCTGGTATCTGCTGGTACAGATAGTAAGATTCATGTGTGGGACGTGAACATCGGAAGAGAAAAACATATACTCGCGGGTCATGATAAACCTATTCTGTCTTTGGCGTTTTCACCTGACGGTAATATGCTTGCAAGTGGAAGTCAAGATCATTCAATTCGGATATGGAATGCAAAAGCCAGACGGTATAAGCAGATGCCGTTACTTTCTGACTTTCGCATGGCAGGTCATACGGATGCAATCCATTCAGTTGCATTTAGTCCTGATAGCAGTACACTTGTTAGTGGGAGTGCAGATAAAACGATTCGACTATGGGATATCCGCACCCAAAAGGAAAAGTTAAGATTTGTTGGGCATAAGGATAAAGTTACTTCAGTCGTATTCGGTCTGGATGGTAAAACAGTGGCCAGCGGGAGTGATGATCAAACTGTTCGTCTCTGGGACGTACAGACAGGAAGCCTCAAAAAGACATTTACTGGACATACAGCGGATGTAACTTCGGTGGTATTCAGTCCTGATGGCAAAACACTTTCCAGTGGAAGTCAGGATGGAACTATTCTGCTGTGGAATGTTCCGTAAAAGAGAATGTGAAAACAGATGGAGATACTCCAATACACGCCCGACCTACTAACACCCCTAACACATTTTTACAATCGTCTGGTCGCTGACGTGCCACATTGCTATCCCGTGAGGGAGCAAGAACTTGCTGATGCATTGAGCGGTGCCATTTGTCAAACAGACAACGACGATGATCTTGAAGCAGAAACAGTGTTCGTTGCGATGCAAAATGGAACGGTGCAGGCATTTATTCACGTAGGTTACTATCAAGACGAAAATGAAGAAAACGAGAAAGAGAATACTGGTGTCATCCGATTTTTTGGCTATGAACGCGGAGCACGGTTTGCAGGACAAACTGTGCTTAAAAAGGCTGAGGAATTTCTGAATACGTTTAATGTAACTCGAATTACCGCCTTCTCATCGTATGAATATCGTTTTTATTCTCTCGAATACGCCAATCTTTCGAATGCCCTTGATCATGTTCATGCACTTCTGGGATTCAACAGATATCATCCTGAACAAAATTGGATCGTTTTAGATTGGGAAAACTATGACGTTACATCAATGTCACCACCTATACCGATAACAATTACTGTTGATTGGAAAGAAGGGCGTGGAAAACTGCCAAACTGCACCGTAACGATACACCGAGATGGTGAAAAAGTTGGGCAATGTGAATCTGTCTCTGGTGGCGAGTATTCAAGCCACGCTGATGCACAAGACTGGGTCTATACCGAATGGCTTGGTGTTGAGGATGACTTTCAAGGACAAGGTTTTGGGAAATATTTGCTTTTTTATTCACTTCATGAGATGCAAAAGGTTGGATACCGACATGCATCAATCAGCACGAGCTGGGATAACAGTCGCGCGCTCCTTTTTTACAGCAATTGCGGATATAGGGCTGCTGATTGCACTCATGTGTTTGAGAAAGTTCTTTCTGAAGTGGCAGGTTAGACGGTTAGTTTCTTGTGAGAAGATCCGAAAAGAGAATTGAAGAATCAAATGGAAATTATTCAATATACGCCTGACTTACAGACACCCCTAACACAATTTTATAATCGTTTGACCTCCGACGTGCCACATTGCTACCCCGTAAAGGAGGAGGAATTAACTGCTGTGATGAACGTCGTGGCAGGTGAAGTAGGCAGAACCGATGATGATCTTGAGGCAGAAACAGTGTTCGTTGCGATTAAAAATGGCGTGGTGCAGGCGTTTATTCACGTAGGTTACTATCAAGACGAAAATGAAAACAGTGAGAAAGTGAACAATGGTGTTATCCGATTTTTTGGGTACAAACGCGGTTCGCGACATGCGGGGCAAATTGCGCTTGAAAAGGCGGAAAACTATTTGAAAACGTATAACATATCTCGAATAATCGCTTTTTCTAAAATCTATCGATACCGTTTCTATCACTTTGAATACGCTCACCTGTCGAATTCACTTGACCACGTTCAAGCACTGCTTGGACTCAACGGTTACCAACGTTGTAATGGACAGATATTTTTGGATTGGGAAAACTTCTCTGTGACACCAACAACTTCAAAATTGCCGGTAACGATTTCTGTAGACTGGAAAGAAGGTCGCGGTGAACTACCGAACTGTAATATAACGGCACACAAAGGTGATGAAGAGGTCGGTGTCTGTTGGTCAGTTTCTTGTGCGGAGTTTTCAACCCATCCTGACGTGCAAGACTGGGTCTATACGGATTGGCTTGGTGTTGAAGATGACTACCAAGGACAAGGATTGGGAAAATACTTGCTGCAATACTCACTTCAAGAGATGCAAAAAGTCGGATACAAGCATGCTTCACTTAGCACGGATTGGAATAATAATCGCGCATTACTCTTTTATAGCAACTGCGGCTATAAGGTCGTAGATTGGACTTATGCTTTTGAAAAAGTACTGTGAGAATACCGATTGTGAGGTCTATAAAAGAGATAGGAGAATAGATGGAAATTTTGCAATACACACCTGACATGGTAACATCACTTACGCAATTTTATAACCGTCTAATTGCCAACGTGCCTCATTGCTACCCCGTAAAGGAAGAGGAAATGGCTGATGCTGTAAACGGGATTCTCACTGATAAAGACGACAAAAGGCAAAGAGAACTTGAGACTGAAACAGCTTTTGTAGCGATAATTGATGGTAATGTAAAAGCTTTTATCCATGTCCTTCAAAGTCCAATTGAAAAAAATAAAGAAGAGGACGTTGGTTTTATAAGGTTTTTTGGTTACGAAAACGGTGCGCGGCACGCAGGACAAGCCGTACTTGAAAAGGCGGAAGCTTACCTGAAAATGTATAATATAGCCAGAATTTTCGCTTTTCGATCAAGCCGCCGATATTATTTTTATCACTTTGAACACGCTAATCTTTCGGGCGCACTTGGTCAGGTCCATGCACTGCTTGGAATCAACGGATACGGCCGCTGTGGGGGTGAGGTATTTTTGGACTGGAAGAACTACACTGTTACACCTGCACCTTCAATTCTACCTGTAACGCTTTCTATAGATTGGGAACAGGGACGAGGAGAACGTCCAAATTGCAACGTAAGAGCTTACCAAGATGATAAAATGGTCGGTGAGTGTGATTCTGTTTCTGGCGGTCAGTTTTCAAGTCACGCGGATGCACAAAATTGGCTACATACAGTTTGGCTTGGTATTGAAGACGAGTTTCAGGGACAAGGCTTAGGACGTTACCTACTCCAATACGCGCTTCAAGAGATGCATAAAGTCGGATACAAGCACGCAGCAATTAGTTCTGGCATTGACAATCACCGAGCGTTCCTCTTTTACAGCAATTGCGGTTATCGGGTTGTAGATTGGACTTATGAGTATGAAAAAGTGCTGTGAGAATATAGATTGTGAAGGAAAAAGAAAGATAGAGAACACATGGAAATTATTCAATATACGCCTGACATGGTAACACCTCTAACACAATTTTATAACCATCTAATTGCCGAAGTTCCGCATTGCTATCCTGTAAAGATAGAGGAAATGGTGGATGCTGTAAACGGGATTTTCTCTGGTAAAGACGACAAAAATGATTCCGAGACAGCATTTGTAGCGACTGTGGGTGGTGCTGTGAAAGCTTTTATTCATGTAGGTCTATGTCAGATTGGACCAAAAGCAAACAGAGAAGATGCGGGTTTAATACGATTTATGGGCTACGAACGCGGTTTTCGGCTTACGGGACAAGCAGTACTTGAAAAGGCAGAGGAATATCTGAAAGCATTTGACATAAACCGTATTTGTGCTTTCCGATCAGACAATAAATATCGTTTCTATCATCTTGAACATGCGAATCTATCTGATTCACTGGATCACGTTCATGCACTTCTGGGTCTCAACGGTTACTATCCTCATCCAGGTTGGGTCTACTTAAACTGGGAAAATTACGATGTTACACAAATACCACCACCTATACCGGTAAAAGTTGCTGTAAACTGGGGGCAGGGACGTGGAGAACGGCCTAACTGTAGCGTATCACTCTATCAAGACGATGAGGAGATTGGTGTATGTAATTCGGAGTCTGTTGGTGAGTTCTCTACCCATCCTGATGCACAGAATTGGCTCCATACATATTTGGTTGATATTGAAGGTGAGTATCAAGGGCAAGGTTTGGGAAAATACTTGCTTCAGTACTCACTTCAGGAGATGCATAAAGTAGGGTATCGACACGCTGCAATCAGTACAGGCTGGAGAAATTACCGCGCCATTCTTTTTTACAGCAACTGCGGTTTTCGGGTTGTAGATTGGACTTATACATTTGAAAAAGTCCTATCTAAAACATAAACGCACCAATAGATAAGCACAGCATATCATGTTTTGTTTTTAGACATGATGTGCTGCGCTTCTTTGGTATTTGTTTTAGAATTGAAATTACCAAGTGAACGCTACCTTCGCAAACAATTGGTTGACAGTCTCTACAGCATCTTGATCCCCATAAACAAGATAGAAAACAAGATTTTCAATGAACATGTATTTAAAAACTGCATTGAGATTTGGTTTATGGTCCTCTGCCGAACGCAGCCGGAAAGTAATCCATTTCTCATTACCGATTTCAATGTTTGCACTTGATCGAAGGGAAAACTTGCGGGTTTTATGTCCATCGGGAAAAGTCTGCCACAAGTTTTCACCTGCAATCCCTATCGATAAAAACTGGAACGGAATAAGATTCATCGCTGTGGTAACAAATGTGGCTTTCGCGCCCTCAAATTCACCATATTGACACACAACAAAGATACGATCAGGTTGTTGACGGTTGTACACTGCTTGCGCTGCAACCACCCAATTTGTGTGGACATCGTAAGACCAAGTTCTACCGAAAAATCCGGTCTGAATCTTTTCACCCAAATCGAACTCTACCAGTTGAAAATGGTCGCCTCGTATCCTTTCACCTGCTTGGTTCCAGGTTACTTTTTGGACAGATTCAAACTTAACAGTTTGCAGTAATCCTTTTTCAATAGGCCAACGATATACACCCCAGAAACTGGGTTGTCGGATGTCCGTAAGTCGCACAAATCCGTTGACCGGGTTGAAACCTGCAGTAATGTCTCTATAAGCAAGGCTAAAAATAGGATTTCCTCTGCGAAATACTTCCGCTAAGATAGCGCGGCGGTTTCCGCTGTCTGGTTCCCAATTTCCCGCATAATTAGCAACAAAATTAAATGCTTTTGGCAAACGAATTCTCGTGTCAACGGCAGCAGACCTGTTATAAGTTTCCTCCATCTCCTCTGACGCAAAGAAGACACCAACAGATGACGAATTCCCTGCATCCCATGAGCCACGTGCCAATACGTTATGACTGTTATCTACTGTCTCTTTGACATTCATTAAGCCATACGTTGCTCTTCCTGTTTTGCCGATAAGTTTTGCACCGTAGTCTATTTCTCCTATACGGCGGCTGTAAAATAGGGCTATTGGGGCTCTAAAAATTCGTCCATCTTCTTGAAAGAAAGGACGCCGATCAGTTAGTCGCTGCTCAAGATCAGATAAAACGATACCTTGAACTTCAGACTCAATATGACTGAAATCAGGGTTGATTGTACCTATGAAAGAGGTACTTGTTGTTAATTTATAGGTAAAATCACCGCCTAAAGCTGCTGTCAATCGTTCTGATAACTCGTCAGCTTTTGATGTGTCTTCCAATTTCGCTGATAAATACCCACCGAGTTCTAATTTCTTCCCGATATTCTTCAGATTGAATTCAAGGTTCGTTAGGCTACCAAATTCGTTTGCGTCAGATACATTAACACCTGTTTTTGCCCAAGTACTCGTTCTATCAAGACTTTGATGACGGCGCACAAGGTTAAGACCCCATGTCTGCTTTTCAGCGCGCGGCAAATCAAGTATTTGATATGGTATCTTCATCTCAACAGTCCAAACTGATTCTTCTACAATTGCCGCAACACTCCAT
>JAPPMR010000780.1 GCA_028818995.1 Candidatus Poribacteria bacterium
TTGGATACCTGAATTGAGATCGCTCGGCGAAACCATTGAGTCACCAAATGTTGAAACGGAAACAATAATACCAGAGACTAAAGAGATATCAGAGACTGAAGAGATATCAGAGACTGAAGAGATATTACTGGATAAAAGACCGGTAACAATGTTTCGCATTCCAGAAGATTCACCAAATCCGTTTATCCAGTTTTCAGGGTCAATGCAAGAGACGCATTTTGCAGATTGGACTTATCGTGGACAACCAATTCAAGAGATTCAGATACAATCACGGACGAAAACTGAGGGCATCAACCATAAAGAGAGAGTGAATGCGGTAAAAGACGTTTTTTTCGGAAATATCACACCTAAAGAAGGTTCAGAAGACCTGACGGTATTGTTAAAAAAATTATCGAATTCAGATGTGGCGAAGTTTGTGCAAAAAGTTACCGTGAATACGGGTGAAAAGTGGGTAAAAATACATCTGGATGATATACCAAATGAAGACGGTCTAATACCGCTTTCAAAGAGGTATCTAACACACGACGGAAACGTTATTGACGAGATTCAGGTTGAGGGGAATCGGTCCACTGAAACAGATCAGATTATAATGGCACTTGAAACTGGACCTATAGAAATTGAAGAGACTACACAGAAACTATCTAAGTCTATCCCGGAATTTGAAGACGCTCACGTTGAAATTAAAGAATCTGGTCAACAACGGATTGCAGTAATTTCTGTTGATGAGAAACCGCTATCTTTTAGGGGGTATACATCTGCGTTTCCACGAATAGGATTTAATCGTGTCACTGGCTGGGAACTTGGTGCTCGTGTTGAAACCGGATCGAGCATACAAATTAGAAGAGATATAAACCCATTTGAATTCGACTGGTATTCTAACATTCCGATTGAAAAAGATAACTCAAAATTCTTTGCCCAGTTTGGCTACGGATTCGGGAATAAACAGCTCTATTACCGTGTTGGTGGTAACCGAATTTGGGGTAGACACAACAACTGGAACTTAGGATTAACCGCGCAGTTCCAGCGTGCAACAACTACAATTGCACCGGATCTTTACGCTGGCTATAATGAGACAGGGGCATTGTTTCTACGCCTATTTGGCGTGCCAGATCATCAAGACTACTATTTGAGAAAGGGCGCAGAGATAGCGTTGCATGGGCAACTGAATAGATCAATTTATTCAGCTGTCTCACTGGTTTGGGAAACACACGACAGCCTCCAAAAAACGACTGATTGGCATCTTTTAAACTGGCGGTCATCATCAAAAACACGGGAAAACCTTGTGATAACACCTTGTAACATACGGAGCATCAATTTTAGGGTTGATGCCAACAACCGAAACAATTACCTCGGTTGGCACAATACTTTCCTCGTTGAACATAGCAGCCGCAACTTCGGTTCTGATTTTGACTGGACTCGTTTTCAAACACACCTGCGAAATGCTTATCCCTTCGGCAATAACCAGCTCCGCACCCGATTAGTACTGAGCTCAGTTGCTGGCAAACCTTCTGAAGATCATATCGGTACAGCACTCCTACCGATCCAACGCCAGTTAATTATTGGTGGAATTGGCACACTGAACGGATATCCGTTATATACCTTCGCTGGAGATGAGGGGTATTTATTTAATATCGAATTACTTTTAGGTTTACCCAGTATTGATATTAACAACATTAATATTCTGAAAAACTGGCATTTGGTATTACTATATGATCAGGCACAGGTATGGAATGAATTGGACAGTGGCTGGAAGTTTAAACCGAAAGCAAGTGCTGGTATCGGTCTACAGATTGCATCAGAGGTTGATATTTTAAGATTCAATGTTGCAAAAGCATTTGAATCTGAGCAAGGTATTCAATTCAATTTTATGTTTTTCTACAGTTTTTAGGATTTGTTCTAAATTCAGTTGTTTCTGTAACACAATAATGGGTAGATTGATCTATGAAAAAAGAGAAAAACAAAATTTCTCTTCTAATTTCTTTAGGGATACATTTCGTTTTGCTGTTAACTATATCACCGTTTTTGGTAACACATTTCAATGAAACAGATGATAAGATAACACTTACGTTTTTTAAGGCGAATACTCCGGAGCAGGTGGAACGGCGTGTCATGCGTCAACACAAAGCAGTGCAGCCGAAACGGAGTATTGATAGTGGTTCTCCAGCCCTTTCGCGCGAAGCACCAAAGTATGATCCAGAGATGAACCCTCCCAAAGCACCGGTTTTTGATGATGTTGCACCTGAAATTGTCACTTTCGCTGATATACCACAGACAGATGCTTCTCCACTACCCAACGCGAGTTTCGGCAAAGATGCTGAAGCAGCAGGACCAATTGTCATTCCTGAATACCGCGGAGCAGGTGGGAACGTCCGCGGACCTGGACGTGGCGTCTCAGGCACTGGACGTGGCAGCGGTATGGGTAAAGGACTGTCAGGTGTAACAGGTTTAGACGGCCTTGGTTCAATAGTTCCGGATGAAGTGGATGAAGATATTATGGGACTTGGTATCTTTGACTCTGACGTAAAACCTGGACACGGATTAATTGGTCAAGTCTATATTCCCGGTGGTCCAATTCATAAAATGCCTGATTTTACACGAATGACTCCCCTTTATACTTTTGCAGCAGCTAATTTAGATGTGCCTGAAAGAAGTTATACAGAAGGATTCCCTACACCGCAGAAACAGACTGTGGTTGAGGATTTTGCAGTACGCTTTCGTGGTAAATTAGCGATTGATACACCTGGAACATATATGTTTGAACTGCTCTCAGATGATGGGTCGAAATTATATATCAACGGAAAATTGGTTGTTGATAATGATGGGCTTCACGCCCCCGAAAGCAAGCAATCATACGTAGCACTTACAGATGGTTTTCACCTTGTTGAGATACACTATTTCCAAGGACCTCGCGTTCTGATTGCTCTGCAATGGTTTTACAAACCGCCGAACCGTCCGAGACAGATTATTCCGCCTGAGGTGATTTTCCATCCTGGCAAACCGGACGATCCAGATGCGTTGAAAAACTTAAAACAACAATTAAAAAAATAGAAAAGTGAAAGTCGTAAGGAACTCTCATGAAAAACGTTGTCTTTGTAATGTGTTTTCTGCTTCTCTGCGAGGACAGTGAGTGCACAAGAAGGTAAAAGCATTTGAATCTGAGCAATGTGTTCAATTCAATTTTATGTTTTTCTACAGTTTTTAGGATTTGTTTTAAATTAATAGCGGACTATAGAAATAATTCTACATTTCCTCTGTAGGAGCGATCTCCGAATCGCGACAAAAACTTAGGAGCAGTCGGGAATCGGAGTTCCCTCCTACAGTTCAAGAATGTAGCGTTAATTCTAATCTCTACCATAAGTTGTATCTGCAACACTACACAAATAATGAGGTGGATTGTGTTATGAAAAAACAGAGAAGCAAAATCTCTTTTCTAATTTCATTAGGGATACATTTCGTTTTACTGTTAATTATATCACCATTTTTAGTAAAACATTTCAATGAAGCAGATAATAAGATCTCGCTTACGTTTTTTAAGGCGAATACTCCAGAGCGGGTGGAACGGCGTGTCATGCGTCAACACAAAGCAGTGCAGCCGAAACGGAGTAACGACAGCGGGTCTCCTGCCCTTTCGCGCGCAGCACCAAAGTATGACCCAGAGATGAATCCTCCCAAAGCACCGATTTTTGATGATGTCGCACCCGAAATAGTTACTTTCGCTGATATACCACAGACAGATACTTCTTCACTACCAAACGCGAGTTTCGGAAAAGACGCTGAAGCAGCGGGACCTGTTGTCGTGCCAGAATATCGCGGGGCAGGTGGGAACGCCCGTGGTCCTGGACGGGGTGGTTCAGGCACCGGGCTTGGCGGCGGCATGGGAAAAGGCTTGTCGCGTGTAACAGGTGTGGGTGACCTCGCTTCAATAGATTTGGATGAGGGCATTATGGGACTCGGTATCTTTGACTCTAATGTAAAACCTGGACACGGATTAATTGGTCAAGTCTATATTCCCGGTGGTCCAATTCATAAAATGCCTGATTTTAAACGGATAACTCCCCTTTATACTTTTGCAGCAGCTAATTTGGATGTGCCTCCCAGACATTATACAGAGGGATTTCCTACACCGCAGCAACAGACTGTAGTTGAGAATTTCGCAATACATTTCCGTGGAAAATTAGCAATTGATACACCTGGAACTTATATGTTTGAACTGCTTTCTGATGATGGGTCAAAATTATTTATAAATGGAAAATTGGTTGTAGATAACGACGGTGTTCACGGTACTCAAAGTAGAAACTCTCACATCACACTTACCACAGGATTTCATCCTGTTGAGATACACTATTTCCAAGGACCCCGATTTCAGATTGCTCTGCAATGGTTTTACAAACCACCAAACCGTTCGAAACGGATTGTCCCACCCGAAGTCATCTTCCATCCCGGCAAACCGGACGTACCAGATGCGCTGAAAAAATTAAAACAACAGTTGAAGAAAATAGAAAAATGAAAAAAAATATAAGGAACCTGTTAAAAAACGTTATAATTGTAATGTGTTTTCTGTTTCTCTGCGGGACGGCAATTGCACAAAAAGGTAGAGGTAAAGTATCCTTCAATTGGCCTAATGCGCCATCTGCTCAATTTAAATTTGATTTGGATCGCCGCATCATCACGCAGATAATGGAAAATCCGAATGCTGAAATCGCTTCATTGTATAAGACGGTGGACAACCTATATCTTCGCAATTACCATAGAAAAGGTTTAAATTATCAGCAGATGCTGCAGTATTATACGGAAAGACTATCAGCACGCGGATGGAGCGCATATCAGAAGAGTGAGAAATTTTACCTTTACACGTTTAGGCATGAGGAATTTGTTGTTGGAATCTTTGTTATCGTCCACAGCGGAGAGAGCGTATATCTTATAAATATAACAGGTGAGATTCCACCGCAACGGGTTGAAGATTTGTTACGACATCTAAATCAACTCGGTATTGATATACCGGAATTGAAAAAACTTGGTAGGTTGCCGGACTCAATTGTCGCACCTCCAAAGTCATCTGAAACTGCGGTGCCTGTACCTAAACCTTCAACTACAGAAACGAAAACCCCTCAAAGACCTGTCCAAGGAAAGAAAAGTCTTAATATTTTGGATGTAGATTCACAAACACCCTTAGTTCCATCATCTTGGAAATTTGAAGGGATTCAGATTCATGATTTCGTAATTCAGAACACGAAAAGTCCAGAAAGAGCCAATATCTTTAAGTTTTTGGAAAGCGGATCAGGTGACTTGGAAAATGTGCTGCCAATGATTATTAAATCGCTTGGTAATCGTCGAAAAATATCTGTTCGCATCACAGAGGAAAAAGGAAAAAGCATTGCTATCCTTACCGTTGAGAACCGTCGGAGGTCATCAAAATCACTCTCAATTCTTAAGTCTCTAACAATAACAGAATCCGGCGCGAATAGAAATATAAAAAAGACTATTTCTCGCCTTGAGACCGATGAGTTATTTACCCACGCAGCGACACGATTCAGAGCAGGAGACGCACCTATTCATGAAATACGTATTCAAGGAAATCAGCAAATTTCGGAAGAACGTATCCACCAAACACTTAATAACGGTTCTGAAAATATTGAACAGGCACTGAAAACGCTGTTTAAAGTGATGCCCTACTTTAAAAAGATTAACCTAAAAGTCACCGAAGAGAACTTTACTCGTGTTGCGACGATTACCGTTGATGAAAAACGTCTTTCCTCAAATGCCTATCTTGGACTCCGTCCGCCGCTGTTTTTGGGGTTTAACCGTGTGACCAATTGGGAAATTGGCACTGGCTTTCAGATAGGAAAACCAACCGATGTCGGTCCTTTGTGGATGTGGAACGTGCAGGATTCGTTGAACACGCAAACCTATAACCTATTTGGGAAGATTAGTTACACCTTTGGTAATCCGCATTTTCATTATCGTTTTGGGGCAAGAGCGAACTGGGGTAAACCTTATATCTGGGATTTAGGCTTGACTGCGCAACTCCACAGACAAACGAGTGCGATGGCACCTGAACTTTTTCCTAACTATAACCATGGTCTATCTGTCTTTCAACGTATTTTAGGATATCCCGACCTTCAAAATTATTATTTAAGACAAGGTGGAGAGGTTGCATTACGGTGGAGTCCTGCAATGCCGGTCCATTCCTTCAAATTGGGAATGCTTGTAGAATCACATACAAGCCTGGATAAAAGCACAGACTGGAACACATTAAAATGGTTAATAAAAGAATTAGAAGCCAGAGAGAATCCTTCAATTAACTCTGGTCAGATGCGAAGCCTAACTATTCAATACGATTTTGATACACGTGTAGATTTCCTCGGATGGCATAATACACTTCTCGTTGAGCATAGCAACTCAGTTGCCGGTTCTGATTTTGATTTTACACGGGTTCAATTGCACTTTCGCTACGCCTTTCCATTAGACGACAACCGTATCCGCACGCGGTTGTTTTTCGGTTTTGCTGATACATCCTTACCGATTCAAAGAAAGTTTGTTATAAGCGGTCTTGGCGGGTTGAGAGGTTATCCATTATATGTTCCCACCAACAATAATGAGAAAAGAGCGTCTAAGCAGTCATGGTACGGTTACTCACAATATGCGTTTATGGGGGATCGTGGATTCTTGCTGAACGTTGAATATCATTACCGTTTAGCAAACCTGTCAAAATGGAGGATTTTCAGAAACGCTTTTCTTGTCTTTTTCCTTGACGAAGGACAAGTTTGGAATATATCAGATGCCAAGTTCACATTTAATCCGAAAGCAGATGTAGGTATCGGTTTACAGTTTCAAGAGGCAGGTTCATTCAGAATTAATATAGCGAAAACATTAGATTCATGGGAAGATTTCCAAACTTCTTTTGCATGGTATCACGGTTTCTAAAGAAATATGCGAATTATAATCTCATTAACTGTTCTCATTACGGCGTTCTTGCCTAACACACTTCGGGATTCGCAGGCAAACCGAGAGCCTGAATTTACCTTTGTTCGTCTGCAATATCGGGGTAAACTCACCCAGTTGAGTAATTGGGAGGTAGATTTCCCTGCTTCTGACCGAAATTTTATCTACCAACTCCGAAAACAAACCAGCATTGATGCTGCACCTGATGGGAAAATTGTGCCAGTTTGGTCAGAGGAACTATTTGATTATCCTTTTGCCTATTTATTAGAAGTGGGGAGTATGAGGCTTAGCAAAACAGATGCTAAAAACTTGCGTGAATATCTCTTACGTGGTGGGTTCATCTTTGTTGATGACTTTCACGGGGGATTGGAATGGAAGCGGTTTTATACCGAATTCAAAAAAATATTTCCGAACCGTGAGCCAGTGGAAATTCCCGTTTCACATTCGATTTTCCGATGTTTCTTTAAAATCGAAAAACTGATACAGATTCCTGGACTTCGTGCGCTTTTCAGTGGACAGACTTATGAACGCTATGATGGACATCCGGCAAAATATCTGGGCGTATTTGACGACAAAAGACGACTCATGATGTTGATATGTTTTAATTCAGACCTCGGTGATGCGTGGGAACACGCCGCAGAAGATTATTATCCGAAGGAGTACTCCAATATAGCATTGAAAATAGGTATCAATGCTGTCATCTATTCGCTTACGCATTAATGTTTTTGACTGTCTCCTGAAGAATTTTATCGCTTCAACTCACCCCATTTAGTAGTCAGTTTCCCTTGTGCTTCGACTGACATTGAGTCGCCTCTCCATAGTTCATAACTGTTTTCAGATTCATCTTTGAAACGGCCTAACCAAGGTGCTTCGTCAAAGTGCCATAATGAAATAGTATGTTCATCTACTCTGAATTTTCTTTCTGGAATTTTCCAATTCCTATCCGGATATCGGAGGATACTTGAAATTCGCACTTCATCTATATACCCTCTAAATTTCACATTTTCTCCCACAAAACGAGGTGCTTTCTGATCTTGTGGGACAACAATTCCGCCAATACGTAAGGGTTTATTTGAGTTAACGAGATGTCCACCCGGACAGCACCAAATGCCGCCATTGCCGTTAATTCCCATGCCCGCTTTAGCATTGTACATCCCAACGACATGCACCCACTGCTTTATGGGTAGTGGTTTTGTTTGAACAGTTATTGAAGAGTCTCGTCCTCGGTCATTGTGAGCTGCCCATGATCCTAAGACACCCTTACTCCCAGCAATCACCAAGTTGAATCGTCCTTCCTGACCAATAATTGACCAAAATTTTGATGGTCCTGGAGGTTCTTCAAAGTAGACCCAGGCTTCAACAGTTAATTCTTCAAACTGTTCATCAGGAAACCAGGCCTCAACAGTACCAACATAATTGTGGGTTTCATCCAGCCGCAACATCCTCCCATCTTGAGGGGATGGTGGTGGCACTGCTGGGGCACTTAGCAAAATACATATTAACAAAAGAAAACTTGGAATGAGTAATCGGTATACCATCTTTTTACCTTGAGGTATGAAACCTCGCTTGTTTACAGTGTCTAATTAATTCTAAAATCGACTATAAAATTTAGCGCTTAAGCTCTCCCCACAGAACGCTAAGTTTCTTCTGTGCAGAGATTGGCAACAGGTCACTTCTCCAGAGATCGTAGCCGTTTCCAGATTCATCTTTATAACGGCTGGAAAAAGGTTCTTCATCAAAACGCCATAGTGAAATAGTATGTTCATCTTCACTGAATTTTCTTTGGGGAATTTCCCAATTCCTATCTGGATATCGGAGGATATTTGAAATTCGCACTTCATCAATAAAGCCTCTAAATTTCACATTTTCTCCACCGAAATGACGCCCTTCTTGATTTTTGGGAATGATACCGCCAATACGTAAGGGCTTATACGATTTGACGAAATGTCCTCCCGGACAACACCAAATGCCGCCTTTGCCGTTAATTCCCATGCCCGCTTTAGCATAGTACATCCCAACGACATGCACCCATTCCCCTGTAGGCAACGGTAAAGCTTTAACAGTCATTGAAGTGTTTTCTTCTGCGTCCTTATGAGCCGCCCAAGACCCCAAGGAACCCCCACCGGTCACAATCAAATTGAATCGTCCTTCCTGACCAACGACTGACCAAAATTTTGATGGTCCTGGTGGTTCTTCAAAGTAGACCCAGGCTTCAACAGTTAATTCCTCAAACTGTTCATTAGGAAACCACGCCTCACCCGTTCCAACATAATCGTGAGTTTTATCCAAGTGCAGCATTTTTCCTCCCGCGGGGGATGCTGGCGGTAGTGCTTGGGCACTCAACGAAATCAATGATAACAAAAGAGAACCTATGATGAGTTGACGGAATATCATTTTTATGTCCTTTAGGAACAAATTTACACTTTAATTCCACTGATGCTTTGAACTATCACAAATATCATATACTAACTGTTCCAATAGAACTTCTCCATCACTATGGGTTGTTTTCAATTGAATTTCCACTTCTAATGTTTTTTCTAAGGCAGTCATCAATTCTGCAGTGGTGAAAGCGTGTAACGTCTGAAAAATCTTGAATGCAATGTAAGGATTACGTTTCATGATGTTATACGATGTTGAATTAGGCAAGAGATCTCCTATTTCATCAGCGAGCGGTTGAAAAATTTTTGCAGTAAAATCAGGATAGCGCATCTGATTACTTATCGGTTTCATGCCTTTTTTGCTAACGATTAATTTCGCTTGAAGAGTTAAACGAAGATGGCTTGCTATTGAGGCGGTAAGTGGGATCGGTTCCTGACCACTTGCAAACACTTCACGAAGGCTTTTCAATGCTTGCCGGGTTGAGCGTTTTCCGATAGCATCGGTCAGATCAAAAATTCTGTCAAAAGTGGTCTGTGTTACCAAATTACGGATATCAAGTTCATCTATTTGCTTTTTATCATCAACAAAGTTGACAATTTTATCAATTGCCTCAGCGATTGTGTGCATGTCGCCACCCGTTCGGCTACGGAGTTGTTCAAAAGCGCGTGGCGTAATTTTCTTATTGTATGTAGCGAACTTTTCCACAACCTTTTTATAGAGCGGGTCTCTATTGAGCGATGGTCCTTTTTCTAATGGATCAAAAGAGACATATCTACCCACTTCTTGAATTGCTTTAGCGATTCGGTTTCTCTCACTTACTTCATCCTTTACTGTAAAAATAAGCACACTCGTATCAGGAAGGTCGCCTTGTAGCCATTCCAATAACGTATCCGCATCGCCTTCATTGCTACTATTCTCCGAATGGACTTCCAGTTGTGCAGCAAGTTCAGGTAAACGTCCGAAAAAGGTCTTTACATCTTCAGTTAATCCACCCCCCAGTGTTTCACTCATCTCTTCCACAGCACTGTGGAAATCTGCATGCTGATCGGTAATTTGCTGTGTAGAAACACCGAGAAGTTTAGCAATGTCTGTAACACACTTGTCCACATCTTCGGTTTCAATCTGCATCGCATTACGAATAGCATTTAGCGGTGAGGTGCTTCGTTTCTGAGCCTTAAATGCCGGAAATTCCTCCACTACAATAACCCGCCATTTTGACATCATCGGGTAGGTCTCAGCATTACTGAGAATCTCTCTGACAGTGACGGTGTTTCCATCAAAAAAAGTTAAGTTGAAATCACGGGTATCGGAAGGCAGAAGTTTTTCCAGCATCTGTTTGAGCGTCCCTTCAATAAGAAAGGTCTCTTTACCACAGAGCAGATAAACGGGGGCGATTTTGTTCCCTTCGATTTCACGAAGGATATTTACAGGTTTTGCTTCAGGCTTTTGTTTCATGAGGACAAACTGTCACTAATTGGGAAGTGCTCAGGTATCAGTATCTTTAGTAGTTCCCTTTTGAGTTCCCATAGCTGCAAACGCTGAAAAACGTCTTTTCGCATCTTGTGTGCCACAGTGAGGACATTTCAGGGTTTTCTTTGTATCATTTGTGCGTTGCAGCACTTCAAACTTAGTCTTACATGCATTACAATGATATTCAAAAATAGGCATTGTACCCTTCCGATAACTATTGCGTGCCATTACCGCAGGTTTCTAAGGCGTGGAAAAAATCCTCTAAATGTTCTGCCTCCGACGCTTCCTGAAGCAGCACTTTTATATTTTCTAAATCGTCAATTGCATCTAACGCGGGAGTCACAGTCGCTGCTACATTGACTTGAAAACGGTTTTTGAGCACATCCAATATGTGCTCAATTGCAAACTCTTTTGCTCCCAATTGTTTTCCTTGTTCAATACCTTGTTCAATACCTTGTTCAATACCTTGTTCGAATCCGCGTTCAATAATCATTTGGTAAACAGATGAATCTTTCACAATGTCCTCCGGTATTACAGTTAATATGTTTTTACGGTCATGTGCTAAACCACTCATAACCCATAATTCTACCAATAAATTATTCCGCACTGACGCATCCACTGATAACGACTGTGTCACCTCAGCACAATGTGTTGTCCATTCAACAGACGACATATGGGAAGGGTGTTTCATTAACGGTGTAAACGGCATCAAACCCGGTTGACGCGCTTCAAGAACAGTCTCACCGTCAACCTCATTCAAACGAACTATTTGATATTCAACGATAAAACGGTGGTTTGGTACTTCCTGAAAATATCCGCCCGGATCGCTATGACCGGCAGTTGACCGCAGATAAAGTACAAACGAATAAATAGGCAAGCCATATCTCTCATAACATCTCCCAAGGTATCCGACATTACGCCGCACCATGTTCAAATGCACACTATCGTCTGTCTGGATTTCGCAATGTACCAAAACCTCTTCCTCTTTAAGCAGCACTTTTGTCAAGATGTCCATGTGTCTGACTTCGACTGTGGTTAGGTTGCTATCAACATGTTCAATGAACTCAAAGTCAAACCTATCCATGAGGAATTGTAGCATATCCTTTGGAAAAGTGTAGAACGGATCTTTTGCGACAATATCAAATTGTTGATGTGGTAAGTTAATCTCGTTTAGTATAGATTGTTCTCCCTCACTATCGTTTTACCTTAATATCAATTTTATGTTAAATTGCCAAAACAAACGTATTATCGCATTAAGAGATTCGTAAAAGGCAACTTTATTTGATTATATAGGACGAATAATAACCTTAACTTTTGTGCCTTTAGGTGGGACTACATCGGTGTTAACAAGATAAGTGCGATCATCAGTAGCGCCGGGTAATGGGTTGTTGATTAGTGAATCCGGATCGCGGTATACCGCAATGATATTATGCGTAAGTTGAGAGGTTAGTTGGTTATTTTTCAGTCGTCCGCCGGTAAAGACCCAATGTGTTTTTTGCATCGGTTGCCCAGACATTGTATTCCACACCAACTCGCGTGCTGGATGCGAAACAACTTTTTCACCTTGTTTCCATTCAACCCATATTTGTACGTGAGATCCCTTAGGATCGCGTGGATCACCCTGGACCTCAAGATTCATGCCGAATTCAAGATCCAATAAACCGAGGGCAGTAAAAACATGAATTGGTTCCGCCTCAAGCATCAAGATGCTCTCATGGGAGGGTCCGAGTGTTCCACATGCAAAGAATTCAATTATTGCATCATCGCTTGCGATGTTAACCTCGCCCGGGACAACAATTTCCTTTTTTTCTATATCAACTACAACAACACCCATCTGAAAGACATTTTCAGATATTTTCTTGATCTTTGCCAACTGTGTGTCTGTTGCAGACGTAGATTTTGGATAGACATTGAGAAGGACTGAATCGGAATTGTCGCTTTTATCAAAATCATCAAAGTCTATTTGGACAGAAATCTCTATTTCACCTTCTTGTTTTGGTACCCAGTCAACTGAAATAACGGACTCATTGAGGGAGGATGTCCAGAAAACCTCTGCTGTTTGTATCTCAGTGTCATCAGCATAAAACTTGGCATTCAACGTTTTATCAAAAGGAGTGCCGGTATTTCTAAGTGTCGCACTCAGTTTAACTGCTTCGCCAACGCGTGGAGATGGCGGAGAATACCGCAAACTTTGTGGAACTACACCAATATTTGGTGCTGTTGGACCAACAAGCGCGCGACTCAGAAACATGACTGCAAAACAAGTTGACATAAAATCAGTTGCTGCCCCAGGACTATCCCAACTACCGTCCGATTTTTGTTCTGTGACCATCATGCTTGCAATTTCATTGTACCAGTCATGACCCGCTAACATCTCTTCTTTGGGTGGAATATCACTAAAACGTTGTAGAGAAAGAAGATAATAGTAGAGCCAAGAAGTCGATCCAGGATTGCGTGTAAGTGACCAATGCTTTGCTATCCAACTAATACCTTTTCGTACCTGGGGATCGTCGATGGAAACACCACATGCACGAAGTGCCCACAAACCTGTCGCTGTCATGCTACCGTAAACGCCAATTCCCCAAAGTGAACCCTCTTCAACCAAATTATAGAGCCATCCGCCCGTGTCAGTCTGATTCCCACGAATCCACCTCTCGGCGCGTGTCCATGTATCCTGTGGAATTTCAAGACCCCACTGCTTTGCAGCATAAAGCGCATAGATAACCATGTTCATGTGTGCACCATCCGCTGAGTAGCCATAACCCCACCCACCATCATCCCTCGGATCAGCGAACTCACTACCTGGGATAGGAAGTTGTTTTTTTACAAGGTGGTTCACAGCGATTTGCGCGCGTTCACGATATTCTGGATTCTGTATTGCAACTAATACCGGAATGAGTACAGCATATTGGTACACATCAAGGTTATTCCAATCCCGTTCAAGAAGGTCCGTAAGCCCTTTCTGCACAGATGGGTCAGATGGGGTGCGTCCTACTGCCAGCAACGCCTGCAATGCCAATGATGTTTCTTGTAGCGGGTCTTCACCAAAATTCCAGACAGAACCCGGTATAAAATTTTCTGCTAAACCTTTCAGGCTTGCGCCACAGATAACGCAGGTTAAAATCATCTGGTTTTCAACACCACATTGCAAACAAGTGCGACTACTTTTTCCCTGTTGTGCTTCTATCCACGCAACGCCCTGGTCTATTGAGGCTTGAATTTGTTCTGGGGTTACTTCAGGGAAAGTTCTCGCGGTAGCGACTATCGCAGCAGATGCTCTGTTATTAGCATAGTTAGATTCTACAATATGTTTATTACCTGTTGGGTTGACGTGGGCATAAATTTCAGTTGTACCAGCAGGCGGCTGCCACTGTATCTCCACACGATCAGTTTTTCCGGGTTTCAAATCTAAAATGACATCATTGCTTAATATTTGGAGTGGATCTGTGGCTGGATCACCTTCATAAAGATCAACTGCCAAATCTTCGTTCATTGTCGGCGTTGCGGCTCCAACATTTTTCACCTCAACCCAAATCGTAATCTCTTCGCCTTCAACGGGGTTAGGATTAGAGAAGATGATACTTTCGGAATCAATCTGAAAATCTGGGAGTTGTGCGTCTGCATTTCCGAGAATAACAGCCACAAAAAACATTCCGATTGCAGAAGCCAAAAATCTTTTCATAACACACCTCCCATATCATTTTCAACAAGCACCCATGTTAAAGAACTTTGTAAATCCGATTTATAACGACTTCTCGTTCTCAATCATCGCCAACGCCAAAATCAATTTGCTTCCCAAAATCCGATTGAAACAGTGGTAGGCTGCGGAATAGCATTTGCAAAACGCATATTGCCATTTGCTGTCCATTTGCTAACTTGACCCGTGAATGTTGCGCCAAGCATATCGGCAATCCAGATTTCACCATCTGCGGGTGAATAGGTTACCGCGACAATAGCTGCACCAACCTCAAATTCTTTAAGTTTTGTACCAGTCGGTGATAACTTTATCAGTGAAGTGTTATTTCCTGCAAGCCACACACTCCCATCTTTTGGATTAACACTCGGTGAAACAGGATTAGGAATATCGGTTATCTTTACCAATTCTTCGCCATTAGGAGAGTAACGGACAACGGTGTCCCCCTGCGTATCTGCTATCCAAACATTCCCTTGGTAGTCTACAGACAAACCACCTTTCGGTTCGTTCAGCGGTGGTGCATTTACAAGCAGATTCCCATTTGCATCGTAGCGTGCAATTGGACCCTTTCCATCCGTTATCCAACAACTGCCATCCTTTGGATTGACAGCGACGTTGAACCTACCGCTGTCTAAATTCGCGGGTCCGTCGGGGGGAATTACTTGAGCAAGAATATCTTTTCCATCTGCAGAGATTTTTCGGACACCATCAAGTCCAGCAATCCAAACGGTTCCATCAGCAGGGTTAACAGATATGCCTGTAGGTGCTTTAATCTGGGGGGTTTGTGCAAAATCGCCTGTCGCTGGATCGTATCTGAAAACAACATTATTTGCAGGAACAGCAATCCAAACAATCCCCGTAACCGGATTGACTTGTACAGTGCTTGCATTTGTTAAACCTTCAATAGCGGATGGATCT
>JAPPMR010000278.1 GCA_028818995.1 Candidatus Poribacteria bacterium
CCGTTAAACACGCTTTAGAACAAGCTGCACAAAATCCAGAAACGCACGCTGCGTTTTACCAAGATGAGTTCGCCTTTCACCGACAACCAACAATCACAAAGGATTAGACACAGACCGGCACGAAGTACTCACTCGCTAAGCAAAATCTACACGATGATGCGACCTGTTACGGCATCGGTGCCTCAACGCACACACGGGTGATCTGGTTTATCAACAAACAGAAAGTGGGACTGTCGTGGCAACACACGCGCTTTACTCTGAAATCTGTCTCCGCTATCCTAACGCTGAGCATATATTCATAATTCAAGACAACCGATCTGTTCATTTGCATCCGAACTTATTGGCAGCATTGCTACCATAGACGACTTCATTTCATAAACCCCTACCACCAAGTTGGAAGGGCAAACTTTCAAAGAAAATCGGAGAACTTGCTAAGCTCCCGATTGAGGTATTGCGACTCCCAACTTACGCGCCATGGACGAACCCGATTGAGAAGTTGTGGCGATGGGTGCGGCAGTCGGTCGGACATCTGCATCGGTTTGCTGATGACCGGCAAGCACTTCAACAGAGGGTCATGGCATTCATGCAGCAGTTTCAAGGCGGTTCAGAAAAACTCCTACGATATGTCGGATTATTACCGTTTAATTTATTACTCTTCATACGGGACTGAAGAGTATATCAACCAATAGGAAACTGGCAAAAAAAAATCTGCTTATGTGAAATAATATTTCGCAATAAGTTATTTAGCACAACTCGTTACTATAAGAATTCTATGATTCTGCTTTATAGCATTTTGCAGTTGAAAAAATTGTTAATATATGTTACATTAATATTATATTTGTAGAATAAAGAAAATAGTAGATATTCTGAGATAGAAATTTCTCTCTTGTAAACTATTTTTCATGATTAACACTTTGGATGGTTTCTGCTGTTGATATGTCGTATTCAACCGAAACAGATCAAGAGAAACATCGAGAATATTTATTCGCGCTTGCTTCGGTTGAAGGCATTGGTGCGGTTCGTCTCAAACGTTTGTTAACACGGTTCGGTAGTGCTGACCGCATTTTTGATGCGGAGTTGGTTGAAATAGCACAGTTGCCACACTTCAATCCAATCTTAGCATCACGGATACTTACTGTACGCAATAGGTTTGCCGAATTGCGTCGAAAATTAGAGGCACTAAATAACCAAGGTATAGAAGTTATCTTTCCAAAAGATGCTGAATATCCTGCCCTTTTGAGATCTGTGCCGGACGCACCAACAGTCCTTTGCAGAATCGGTGAATTATCTGAGATGAACGAACAGTGCGTTGCAATTGTGGGAAGCAACCGTCCGACAGTTGACAGTATTAATGTAACGCTTGGACTTTCAATACGCTTAGTTGAAGCAGGTTTTACAATAGTGAGCGGACTTGCAAGTGGTATAGATACCAATGCACATTACGGCGCGTTAGGCGTAAATGGAACAACTATTGGTGTTGTATCAACTGATCTCTCGTCTATCTATCCACCTGAAAATCGTGAACTTGCTATGAAAATATGTGAAACAGGTTATGTTTTTTCGGAACACCCGTTTCCTGCTTCACCAACACCTGCCAATCTTGTTTTACGTAATCGGATTATTAGCGGGCTTTCTAAGGCTACAGTGGTAGTTGAAACCTCAAAAGAGGGAGGGGCAATGCACACGGCGCGATACGCGCAACTACAAGACCGTCCTGTTTTTGCATGTCAGTGGAACTCATATAATCAACATAACGAAGGAACACGTCAACTGATTAGAAGTGGTGCTTTGCCTTTTTTATCTGACCAACTTGATACAGTTGTTGATATACTAACACACCCCGACCGTCTTCAAAACCACATTATCGGAACTTCAATTGAACAGATGACACTATTTGAACATTAGAAAAGCTAAATATCTCCAAATTTGCAAAATTTTAATGAATAATGTATCATTTTTACTTGATATACATTTTAATTTATGTTAATCTATAGCAAATTTATTAAAATTATTGGTTTTCGCTTTACAAAAAAAACAAAATTTTGTATAATAATAAGCGAAAATCGATTTTTACCTTTACAGATTTTGCAAATTTTGCTAAACTTGAAGGTACAGAATTTGGGTGTTGACTTTCGGAACTGAAATAACCTATCCAATGGTATTTACGTTAAAGGGTGAAGGTTCCACAGAAAGTTTATTCTCAAGCGTCGCCTATCCTCTGGACTTTACGGAGGAAGGCAAACGAAATAGTCTGAAGATTACTTGACTAAACATGGACATGATGACAGGTTCCGGCACTATCGTTGAAACTAACATATAACGACACGGAGATGTCATCTATATATGAAGTTTTTAATCTGTGCCCGATTTTCGGGTACCTTACATTCTGATAAACCTTAATTAAGGAGTTACCTACTCATGAAACTTTTTTTTAGAACCTTGGCAATAGTCATGGCAGCCTTGTTTGCCGTTTATATGGTTGGTTGTGGTGATGGTGGTGATGATCCTGAACCTGAAGCTGCAGCGTTTGTAAGTGCTACACCCGCAAGTGGTGGTGAGCTCGCAGCAAACGGTAGTATCAGTGTCACATTTGACAACAACCCGGGTGAAGTCACAGTAACTGGAGGCGGTACAGTCTCAACATCTGGTAAAACTCGGAATATCGCACCCCCCGCGGCTGGCTATCCTGCTGGTGCCCTCGCTATTACATTAACCTGGGTAAACGGTGATGGTAGCCACACACTAAACTATACCGTTGTCGCAGCTGATGAAGCCGCGCCGGAAGTCACTAGTAGCAATCCTAAAGATGGCGCTGAAGGCGTTGATCCCGCGAAGGTGTTTGAAGATGGTATAGAAGTTACCTTCAACGAACCCGTCACTGGCGATCTTATGCTGATGGACGGCGATGATGATGTTGGTTGGACATCCAAGGCGGATGGCAACAAAATCATGCTTTCAGGGAATGCCGGCCAAGAACTCAGCAACGAAACCGAGTACGAAATTGCAGGTACGGTCGAAGACGGTGCTGGAAACGAAGCCGAAATTAGCCTTACTTTTGTTACTAAAGCTAAAGAGTAAATTTTCGACTATTTCGCTTAAAAGGACAGCGTATCTAAGATACGCTGTCCTTTTTTATGGATGCAAGCTGCGAGGTTGAATAACAAAATGGGTTTGTAAAGTCTTTATCAAGCCAACACACACCAGTTATAGACACAGACTCCTGCCCATTCTACAGTAGAAAAACACAGCGTTCCCTTTGCAAATTGAACCGATGTGACAAAATATTTACACACCCTTACAAACTCACTTTTTTTAACACAAATTATTAATATATGCTATAATGTTTGGAGAAAATTGAACGGTTTTTGAAATCGCGTTGTCTAATACAATAGAAGCCGAAGGAGATTTTTCCGTGGAAAGGACTGAAGCCTTACTCATTGACCATCTTCGTGAAGGAGATGAAACAGCATTAGCACCGTTGGTTGAAAAATATAAACGAATGGTGCACCGCCTCGCGATGCAAATCACTAAAAATCACGAGGATGCCAACGATGTAATGCAGGAAACCTTTATAAAGGTATATCAGTCAATCCATACCTTTCGGCAGGAGGCAGCTTTTGAAACATGGGTTTATAAAATAGCTGTCAATGAGGCACTCAACTTCGTCAAACGGCGTAAACGGCGTCGTGAATCTCCGCTTGTTACTACTGATGAATCCGAATTTCATCCAGATGCGCGACAAAAAGCGGAGATGACGAGTGATCCACAAATTCAAGCGGAGAAAGCTGAACTACGGTATTGGGTAACAAAGGCGGTCAACAGTCTCTCACTTAAACATCGGATTGTAGTTATTCTTCATGAATTAGAAGGGTTAACACATCCCGAAATAGCGTCAATATTAAATTGTTCCGAGGGGACAGTCCGATCACGTTTACACTATGCCCGAAAACATCTTAGAACGTTGTTAAAACCGTATGTTGATGCAAACTCCGATTTTTAACAAGTTTTCCCACTATTGTCGGTAAAATTCAATAACTGTTTAAAAAAATCTTGTGGGAGCGGTTTCCAAAGCATAACAAAACGAGGAAACCGGCGAAAGTTATGAAACTGAAATGTAACGCTATACAACGTTTTATATCAGACTACATAGATGATACGCTTTCAGCGCGCGACACTGCAAAGGTTGAAGCACATCTCCAGTGCTGTTTAATATGTCAACATGAAGTCAATGCTCTCAAAAAGACGCGTGATCTTGTTGTTGATTTTTATGTTGAACCCGAAACACCTGATAGTTATTTTCATCAATTTGAGGTAGAATTGCACCGTTGTATTGAAAATAGGGGACCCATCCCGCTAAACCAACGGCTAAAGACTTCGTTGTTGCAGTTTACTTGGTCTTTGCTGACGCGACTTCGTCAAAGTTTTGGGCGATATAGTTTCATCAGGATGAATGCGTTACCATTAGGTGTGCTTTTAGCGTTAATAACTACAGGATTTGTGGTAACGCATCTGCTGAAACAAGAAGTTTCACTACCGCCTAAGGTATATCTACAACAGGTAGGTGAACCGGTTCTATCCGACGAATCAGCTGCTGCCAACGCAAAATCAAAGTTGCGGCAAGACATTTACAATGATCGTAAGACCAAACGGAAGGCACCTGGAGAAGTTAGTTCACCAACTCCCTCGGCAAATTCGGAGAAAATAGGCTATTGGAAATTGACAGAACCTTTAACTACTGAAACCGAAGGGCATATTATTGTTATGCATCTCAGTAACGATCATTCTGTTCCGAGTGATGCTGCGGATTCTGAACTGATTGTTTATGCACAACCTGATGTTTTAAGCAGGAAATCACCTCTACAAGAGGATAATTATGCCTCGCTTCCGTTGGAACTTCAAGTTGCCCCCTTTTCAGAGAAATACCAGCGAAAGCACCGTAGATTACCACGGTTTGTCAACAAATTAATGAACGTATCTTCAGAAAACGTATCTTCAGAAGTACTTACTATGCCAGAACTCTACGACTTAAGTAAATTGTAACTACTTTCAAATCAAACGAAGTGTTTTGATACTTCATAATATGGTCTTGATGTGCTATCAAGACAGATTTACAAAAGACAGGACGGTTATTGTATTCCGTCCATATTTTGAAAAATCAATGGGCGGAAGATTTTCTTAATTCCCCCAACTTTTCTTTATTTATATCCAAAGGAGAATGTAATGAATCCAAGAATTTTGGGCATTATTGGCGGTCTCGCCCTTATCGTTGCTCTACTCTCGCCTTTTATGATGGGAAGTTCTAAAAAGGTGGAGCAACTCTATTTATCTGCTAAAGGACTATATGAACAAGCGGATTATGAAGGGGCGATAGCCAAGTATACTGAGGCACTTGAAGAGTCGAAAAAACGCGGTGTGAAAACCGAAGTGATTGACAAAGATTTTCCGACGCTCGCTAATTTTCAAATCGCTGTTTCTTATTCTCGACTTGCCGAGCAGACAGGTGATGTTAACCACTATGATACAGCGCTTGAGTATATCGAAAAAGTGGCTCCTAACGCTACTATAGCTAAACATCAAGAAGGGTTAACATACCTCTGGGGACACATTCTATATAGAACTGAACAATATGAACTTGCTGAAGCAAAGTTCACACAATTGATTGATAATTTCCCTAACAGTCTACAAGTAGAGAACGCGTGGTACGCAATCGGTCAATTGAACTATAAGTTAGGAAATTATGAGAGTTCTCGAACCGCTTTTAACAATATTCTTGTCGGTTTTCCTAACTCTGAATTCAAGGATGACGCGCAGCTTCTCATCGCTCAATCGTTCCTTGACGAAAGCAATTACGAACAAGCTTACCCGGAATTTGATAAATTTGCAACTGATGAGTTTAAGAATTTTCCAGAACTGCATGCCGAAGCGATGTATAAAGCCGCTTACTGTTTGAATCAACTTAATAGAGATGATGAAGCGATCAGTCGTTATACAAACTTCATTACACAATTTCCGGAACATCAACTTGTTACGGCGGCATATTTCGACCAAGGCCATATTTATGCTAAACAGAAAGACTATGACAATGCCCGCGTTAACTTTGAGTTAGCACTCCAAAATACAGCAGACCGTGGCCTCCAATCCGAAATTCAGTCTGCCATTGGGCAAACCTACTTTGATCAAGCTGACTATGAAAACGCGATTGTATCTTACACAAAGCTGTTAGACGAATATCCAGAGAGTGCATTCATCGGTGATGCAAAACTCGGTATAGCCGACAGTCAGTTCCGATTGGATCGTTGGAGTGATGCTATCACTTCATATCAATCGGTTATTGAGCACGAAAAAAGTGAAATGCAATCCGAAGAAGCCGCTGAACTCAGTTTAACACCTTATTGTTCTTTACAAGTTGGTGAAGCATATTACAAACTTGGAACTAATCAACGCGATGCTGGTGAGACGCAGGAAGGGACAGGAACGCTTGAACTCGCGTTAGAATGGTATCTGAAAACCGTTGACGATTTTCCGGAAAACCCTGTTGTACCGCATGCTCTATATGGTGCAATCTGGACATTGAATGACTTGGGACGCAAGGAAGAATTGGAGAAAATTGCTCGCGAGTTTATTGAAAAAAATCGTAACGATAACGAGTTTGATATCCTTGCTGCAGAGGTTCAACTCCGCTTTGCTGACATTAAACGTACCGAATTTAAGCAATACGTTGCAGCCGCAGAAGAATACGCTAAATTGTGGGAATACCGTCCACTTCCAAAATTCCATCTTATTAAGTTAATGGGCAAATTTTTTGAAGGTCGTTCCTACTATGAAGCCGCAAAACCTGAAGGTTATCAAGAAGGTGATACTACCACAAATTTCAATGCGGAATATCTCCAAAAATCTGTTGAGGCATACCAAGATGCTATCAACATGTTTTCTGATGAATCTTTTCGTCCTGGCATTGAAGAAGGACGCTACCAAGACTTCTCGGAACGTATTGCACAGGTTGAAGCATGTCTCATGAACGAAGCGCTCTCACACGAGATGCTGGGGGCATGGGATACAGCGCGACAACGCTACGCTATGATTCCTGAAGCCAGTAACTACTATGAACGTGCACTTTTGCTCACAGCAAACAGTTATGTGAATCAGGGGGACAAACCCCAAGCTATCACTTATTACAATTCAATAATGTCAAAACTTGAAGATAAAAACAATCTTTCATTGGCAGAAATTAAGCTTGCAGATCTGCTGCGTGCTGAAGAACGGTTTGAAGAAGCGGCTGCTGAATACCAAGATGTTGTTGATGGTAACCCAACAGGTGAATATGCAGATGATGCATTGTACTTTGTCGGTCTTTGCTACTATCATGCTTCATCGGAGAAACCTGAGCTTATTGAAAAAGCTGCAGATGCTTTCAATAAGGTTGTTGCGGAATACGCGGATAGTCCAAACGCCATTGAAGCCTATTATGGCTTGGCACTTGTTTACCAAGATGCTGCCCAAAAACATGGTGATACAACGAAGTGGTCACTTATTGTTCAGACGGCAGACGCAGCAACCGAAAAATTCGCTGACAGTAGTGAAGAGTTGGTTCTCCAAACACTCGGACAAATTGATCTCATCAAAGCGACTGCCCTTGAAAACATAAACGCTGATGATGTTGAAGGTCTTGTCGCGAGTCTACAGCAAATTGTTAATAATTCTGGAGCACGCGAAGATGCCCGCATCCGATCACAGCTTAAGATCGGGCATACTTACTACAGTAAGGAACGTTTTGAAGAAGCTCTTGCTGCGTATAAATTATTCGTCGAAAAATTCCCAAATAGCGAAATTGCACCAACTGCACAATTTCAATCTGCTGTTTGCTATTATCAGATAGCTCAGAAAGCTGAAGATGCTGATGCAGCACAACTTGCATATACCAATGCTGCCAGCGAAGCAGAAAAAGTTCTCGGAATGACGGATAACGTTGATAACCTCATTAGCGCAAATTATACGCTCGGTTTATCAAGATTTGGACTAAAGGATACGCAAGGTGCAATTGATGCCTTCAAGCAGGTCACTTCCTTTGAAGGTCAAACCGAGGACGAAAATCGCAAGAATCTGATCTCTCAAGCGCACTCGCGACTTGCTGAATTATTCAATAACGTTGGCAATTATAAGGACGCTGTGAAAGAGTATCAGTACATTATTGCTAATAGCGAAGATGCCGACTTGCGAGGACGTTCCTATTTTGCAATGGCTTATGCGCAAGACGAACACCTTAAGATGTATGATGATGCATTGGCAAACTATCAGAACGCTATTCAGTTAGCGGATAATCTGGTGAAGGCACAGTCCTATTATAGGACGGGTTTGATTTATCAAGAAAAACTCAACAACCCTGATAAAGCATTGGAAGTTTTCCAAACCTTGATTGCCAACTATAGTACGGAAGAGAATACCGGTGTTGCTTCTATGGTTGCTGATGCCGGTCTCCGTCGTTCTGAACTGTTTGTGAAATTGGATCGCTTAGACGAGGCTATCGCTGATTCAAGAAGTTCAGTAGAAGCCCTTAAGACAAGTCCGACTGCAACTGTTGCGCAAAAAGTTGCTGCATTATATACCCTCGGATTTCTCTATTCAGATAAAGCACGTACTCACTATCCTGAGGATCTACCCCAAGGATTTGATCTTAAGCCCTATATTGAAACGAGTGGGTTAGCCGCTTCTTCTTTCTTTGAAGTAAGCAAACTTGCTTCGCCTATAGAGAAGGCGGATAAACAAGCGGTCATTCCGTATGTACAAAATTCGCTTTTCCAAGCCGGCCAGATATACTATTCGCTTGGTGCCGGATTTAAGCGGCGCGCAGAGTTGTTACTCGCCATTGATCCGCTTACAGAGTTTGTTAAATATGCGGATGCAGGTATATTCCCTGCCTCAAAGGATCTACCAGGAGATGTGGAGACTTCATTAACCTATTTAGCCTCTGCTAATTTTGACTTGGGACGGATGCAAGTTGGATTAGACGAAGAGATGTCTCCGCAAGCTGTTGCTTATTTTGATGCTTCTGTTAAGGTTTTCAATGATCTTGTCAAACGCTATCCAAATGCCAAAGATGCTGCACTCTGGCAGTATCAAGCTGGCGAAGCTTACTATACAACAGAGCAGTTTGAAAAAGCTATTGTTGAATATGATAAGGTCAGACGGGTTAACAAGGCGCATGAAAAATCTCCTGAATCCTTATACGCTATCGCTACTTGATATCAATTTCTCTCTGAAACAGCGAAAGACGCAGGTAATACAGATGCTGAAAAAGCGTTTCTTGACAAACTGTTCGAAACAAACGAGATACTTGTCAAGGAATATAGCAATAGCAAGTTCGCTGGTGAAGCGTTTATCAATATTGGTAATAAGCACTATAACGCCGCTTTGGATCCAGAACTTGAGGCACCAGAGCAAATTGAACTTTTCCGACAGGCGATTGAAAACTACAGGCGAGCGCTCGCAGCGCCCGGTCTCAGCGCAGAGTCCAAAAACACTGCAGAAGGTTTTCTTAATGAGACCGAGAGTTTTCTTGCACATAATGAATATAAGTATGCTATCGCATCACTTGGTAAGGCTCAAAGAGCAGCCAAAAAGTCTGACATTGAAGCAGCAATTGATCTCTTCAAAGCGATCACGAAAGCCTATTCAGAAACCAAATATGGCGATCTTTCTTACGGTAAGTTAGGGGAAGCATATACAATGCTCGCGAATAAAGAGGAAAACTATTATCCGTATGCATTGTATTATTTCCAATTCTTGCCTAAGAAGTATGCAACTGATAGCCCAGCTGACTCTCAAGTTGATGATGCAATTAACTACTGTATTCTTAAGGCTAATGAGATTCAAGCTTACATGAAGTCTAAGAATATTGAGCCATTTCAGGGAGAACCTGAAGATGGCAACGAATAACTTAGGCTAACGAACACTGTATTCGTAGGGACAGGTCTTATACCTGTCCCTATCCTATTTTATACGTAGGGCAATTATGTGCTGACAAACAATATCGCTTTACGTAAAATTCCCACCTTATCTTTAAAAGCGAATTAATTGTCTGTCTTGCGGCTGAGTCCTCAAGAGTATAAAAGGCAATCAGAGGAGTTACTGCAAGTGTATGATGAATTGAGAGTACCCCCGCGTATCCTACTCGGTCCGGGACCCAGCATAGCAAATCCACGCGTCCTCAAAGCAATGACAACCCCTATGCTCGGGTACTTAGATGCAGATTTTGTTGATGTAATGGATGATACTGTTGCCTTGATACGGCAAGTCTACGGCACCCAAAATCCCCTGACCTTTCCTGTTTCTGGCACTGGTACTGCAGGCATGGAAACAGCACTCATCAATATTATTGAACCGGGGGATTCTGTAATCGTAGGGATCAACGGTTACTTCGGCGGCAGGATAGCAGATATTGCAGAACGATGCGGTGCACATGTTACACCTGTTCACGCCGAATGGGGGAATATTGTTGAACCGGAACAGATTGCCGAAGCATGCAGCAAAGTCACACCAAAGCTTGTGGCAATTGTCCATGGCGAAACGTCGACCGGTATTCTACAACCGTTGGAACAGATAATTGACATTGCCCGTGAAAAGGAGGCATTGTTTCTGGCGGATTGTGTCACATCGCTTGGGGGACAACCTGTTGAGCTTGATGAGCGCGGCATTGATATTGCCTATAGTTGCACGCAGAAATGTCTGGCGGGTCCTCCCGGACTTTCGCCAATAAGTTTTAGTGACCGTGCAGTCGAAGTGATTCAGAACCGTAAAACAAAAATTCAGAGTTTCTATTTGGATGCAACACTGCTTGCAGAATATTGGTTGGGGGACTCACGAAAATATCATCATACCGTATCTATGTCCATGATTTATGCCCTGCGTGAGGCACTGCGAGTTGTTATAGAGGAAGGCGTATCGCCACGTTACCAACGACATGAACGCAATGCTAAAGCTTTGATTGCTGGCGCAGAAGCTATCGGTTTACAACCTGCCGCGACAGAAAATCATCGCGCTCCGATGCTAACTACACTGCTCATTCCAGATGGAATTGATGATGTTACGATACGAAAACGTCTTATTCAAGACTACGGCATTGAAATTGGTGGTGGTTTGGGAATCTTTGCTGGTAAAGCGTGGCGGATAGGGCTTATGGGTGATGCGGCTAACGAACAGAATGTCTTACTTGTTCTAAATGCAATTGAAACTCTACTTATTGAGTTCGGATACAAAGTTGATACTGGAACAGCTGTTAGTGCAGCCGCTGCGGTTTATCAGAACAGTTAAATACTTGTTGAAGTTGAAAATTTGATTCGGTAAAGCCGGTTTCCCCAGGACCGGAAAGTAATTATAGATTTTACTATAAAGCATGTTTGGCTGCTGTCTGGATAGCCATCAGATGTGTAGTGATTCTTGTTTCCCAGTCAAACTGTGTTGGTGTTTCAAGAATTAGGCACCGCGTATTTACTTGTTCAGCTAAATACCTTCCGCGTGTCCACCCCTTAGTCGTAATTTGATCAAGCAGTGTGACCACCCCATTTTCATTGCGATGATCCTCTATCGAGGGTTCTTGATTGATAGCACATAGTGCTTCAACATTTTTCACGATTGCATTCCCAATCGGAAAACATTGTGAAGTGCGACGTTCCCATAAATAAAATCCATTACTATCGCTATCTTCATGCAAATCCAATGCAAGTTCAATTCTTTTATTTTGCGCTTGCACACACTGTTTGCGCTGGAGGGACTCTGCAATGAACGCTGTTTCTGGACACTGGGTTGGTGTTTCGAACATTCGATTAAGGTCAAGTCCAGCAACATTTTCACGGATATCTCTTTCGTAGCCGTAAGGATTATCACAAGGCGAGATGAGCCAATTATATTCGTTTAATGGAAATGGGAAACGGTTATGCAGATCGTTATCAACGAGCAGTTCAACAAGGCGAAGCGCACATTCAACACCCGCAGGTTCATCTCCGTGGATTCCAGCTGATACATAAATCAGGGGAGAACTTTTTTGTTTAGCAGTATAACGCAAACAGTATAAAGGATAAGTGGAAGTAGTGGACGCTTGGTGCCAGATTGTTAGACGGTCAGATTTCCTAAGAGCCTCAAGAATGCGATCCGTAACATCCGCATAATTCCGGACTTTCATCCGAATCACTCCCATTCAATCGTGCTCGGTGGTTTTGAGCTAATGTCGTAGACAACACGATTGATCCCTTGGACCTCGTTGATAATTCGGGTAGAAATTCTTGCTAAAACATCATCGGGGATTCTTGCCCAATCCGCTGTCATAGCATCACTACTGGTAACAGCACGTAAAGCCACCGCATTTTCGTACGTCCGCTCATCTCCCATCACACCAACACTCTTAACAGGCAGCAGTACTACCAACGCTTGCCAAATTTCATCGTATAACCCTGCTGCCTTAATTTCATTGATAAAGATTGCATCAGCCGATCTTAGCACTGCTAACCGTTCCGGTGTTACTTCACCGATTATTCGGACAGCAAGCCCTGGCCCAGGAAACGGATGTCTACCAAGCACATGGGATGGAACGTTTAATTCAGCACCCACAGCTCGCACCTCGTCTTTGAAAAGTTCACGGAAAGGCTCAATAAGTTCAAACGGCATGTCGGGCGGGAGTCCACCGACATTGTGGTGTGTTTTAATCGTAGCGGAGGGTCCCTTGGTGGAAACGCTTTCTATGACATCTGGGTAGAGAGTGCCTTGTGCCAGGAAGCGGCAAGGTCCGAGCTGCTTTACTTTTGCCCTGAAGGTTTCAATGAACTGGGCACCAATAACCTTGCGTTTCTGTTCTGGATTCACGATACTTGCCAACGCATTCAAAAAGGATTCTGATGCATCCACGAACTCAATTTTTATTCCCAACGCTTTACAAGTTGCTAAAACCTGTTCCACCTCATTTTGACGCAAAAGTCCATTATCCACAAAAACAGACACTAATGCGTCTCCTATTGCCTCATGAAGGAGTGTCGCAAGCACCATTGAGTCTATGCCACCGCTGACAGCACATAGCACCCTTTCGTCCTTCACCGTTGCTCGGATGTTCGCAATGGCTTCTGCAATAAAAGTATCCATCGTCCAAGTGGCATTACATCCGCAGATATGTCGGACAAAGTTGTGAAGGATTTTGTCAGCATCTCGTGTATGCTCAACTTCGGGGTGAAATTGCAATCCGTACAAAGTGCCATCGGAGTTGACCATCGCTGCGATAGGCGAGTTTGGTGTTTGGGCGATTGTGCGGAACCCCTTCGGAAGTTTGTCAATTTTATCTCCATGGCTCATCCATGCAGACAATTCGGATGGTAAGTCAGTAAATAATGGGTCTGATGTGGAGATAACTTGAAGTTGTGCATTCCCATATTCCCGTTCTGTTGCGGGTTGGACCTTACCCTCTTCTAAGAGAAAAGCAATGAGTTGCATGCCGTAGCAGATGCCCAACACTGGAATACCAAGTGTGAAAAGAGATGCATTTATCTTTGGCGCATTTTCCTCGTACACACTTGCGGGACCACCAGAAAGTATGATCCCTTTAGGTGACATTTTCTCAATGTCGCTAAGCGGCAAAGTATAAGGTTGAATTTCGCAGTAAACCTGCTGCTCCCGAATGCGCCGAGCAATTAACTGCGTGTATTGCGAGCCAAAGTCTAAAACGACAATAACGTCTCGCTTCATGTCTTTTCTCCGTTTTTAGATATTGGATTTTGGCAGGGTTGCCAATATGAAGTTTATTTAGTTCGGTAATTTTCCTATAAGGGTTTTTTGAATTATAATTGTTTCAAGCAAATAGTATATTACGTATCACCGCTGTGGTTCGCAATCAATAATTTCCCCTGTCTCTGGTTCAAAAATCACACCATAATATCCCGGTGGTGCAAATTTCACATCATCCCACATTGCTAAGTCTGTATTCGCGTCCTGTAAGTAGTAGCATCCTTTGCGCGGGTGTTTTTCAGATTCAATTGTACGAACGTGGTAGCAATGGTTGTGAAACTGAATCGTGTTTCCATAAATGATGATGTATCGGTCACCAAACAAACTGTGTGCTATTTGATTGACAACATAAGGGTCAATTTTTAGACTATGCAATGTTTTTGACTACCTTCACAATTATCGAGACAAATTATTTTTGTGTCTAAGACTCACGGTGCTTTAGAGATGATAATGTCAACCCTGCGATTTTTTTCGTGAGAATTTTTGTCAATTGGCTGAGATTCACCCAAACCGACGGCGGTCAATCGTTTCGTTGGCACTTTGCCACTATCAATAAGGAACGTTTTAATTGAATTTGCTCTTTTTTCGCTGAGTGCCTGATTAGTTTTCGCATCTCCAAGTGAATCGCTATGTCCTTCAATTCTTACAACATAGTTTTTGAATTCATCTTGTAACAATATAGATGCAAGTTTCATAAAGGTTGGGAAAAATGCCTCATTTAAACGTGTGCTTGTGGTTGCAAATAGGTTGCCACTAATTCTAATGAGAACCCCTTCCTCACGGTCTATGACAACTGCTTTCGGAATTTGCTTTACTGTTTCAACCAGAGTCGTCTGGGCTGAATCCTGCTGTTTTGTTTTTTCAATAGCGCGTCGGAGATAATCGTGACATTGTTGCGACGCGTCAACAGCAGCTGAGTATTCTTTTTTTCCAAGGGCTGACTCGGCAGTTGCAAGTGCTGAAGTAGCCAATTCATATAGTTCAGGGGCAAACTGCGGCACTTTGGTCTGTGTTTGTTCTGCTACTGCTGCTTTGGCGGATGCTACTGCTGCCTCTGCTTTTTTGATTCTTGATGTAAGTTCCTCCTGTGCACGGCGGCGATATTCAGCGACTTCAGAGATAGTAATCGCCTTGTCTACAATCTGTTCTATCCCTTCAGCAGTTTGCCTTGCTTCTCCATAACGATTTTCTTGGAAATCTTTTTTTGCCTTATCCAATTGGTTGCGTGATTGTTGGAATTGTTGTGTGGCGTGCGTGGCTGCATTTAGAGATTCTGCTCGTTCAACTTTCAGCTGCGCGCGTTCGATAGCAATAAGCGCAGCATTTTCCGCCGCTGCACGGATCTTCTGATACTGAATTGCCAATTCATAAAGATTGTTAGCTTGTGTCAGCGCGTCTGTTGCGACCTTTTCTGCGTCGGTGAATTCTTTTCGCTCCAGGTGTGATGTCGCTAATGCAATTGCGGATTGCACACGTTCATACTCAGGTGTTTCTACAATTTCAGGATAAGTTAGTTTTGCAATGGTTACATAGATTTCAGTTCCGGACATTGGCAAGCGAATTTCTGCACGGCGCAGCGCATCTTTTGTTTCCTTAAGATCTGTTGTGAGT
>JAPPMR010000274.1 GCA_028818995.1 Candidatus Poribacteria bacterium
TTGTAAACGCGCCGATATCAGATCTTAAGACTGCAAAATCGGCGCGTTTACAAAACGCGCCTACCCTGTAAGAAGAGGCGCGTTGGTAATCGGGCTTACAAAGCCTCCAACAAGAAAGAGGGTGGAAAGATTAGTCGGTTTTAGCAGGTTTCATGCCAAAGAGGTAGGTAAACAGAACGACACCTGTCACAGCACCAAAACCGATTTTGATAGCATTTGGCAACTCAGAAGGTGATACAAAACCTTCAATCGTCCCCGCCACGATGAGCAACGCGACACACCCACCAAGCATTTGAATAGCGGTTCTGGCAGCATTTATCAACGCACGTTTCCGCGTGTATTGCGATGGCGCGATAAGCGAATACCCCAATTTCATGCCTGCCCCGCCAGCAATAAAAATCGTTGTGAGTTCAATATAACCGTGTGGCGACACAAACGACCAGAGCGCTAATGCAGCGCCATTGACATGACACAATCCCGCAACAGCCCCAATAACGATCCCATTGTAGACTAAAATATAAACACTGCCTACCATAAACATGATGCCCCAAGCGAATGCAAGGAACGCCACCCGAATGTTGTTCGTCATCACAAAGGAGGCAAAAAGATTTCTGTTTTCTGCTGATGTATCATTCCATGCATCACTACCCAGTTCTTTGATGTGGTTTAAAGTGCTTGGAGGAATGAGTTGCTCAGCAAATTCAGGAGTTCTCAAGGCACTCCAATACGTGCCTGCAAACGCTATGGTGAACATCAGGAAGGCAGCGCCAACAAAATAGATATTTTCTCGGAATACCTGCGGAAAGCCGTACCGAAGAAACCGCCAAAATGATCCACGTTTTAAAGGTGAGGCTTGGTAGACAGTGGAATGTGCACGGGATGCCAACTCATTCAGGTAGGTAACACATCGGTCCTGTGGAAAATCGCGACGCGCAACCGCTAAATCGGATGTTATACGCCGATACAGATATCCGAGTCGGTTGAGTTGTTGTGCATTCGCATTTCGGGGCTGGTTTAATAACGTTTCCAACTCATTCCAAGCCATCTGTTTTTTCTCAATAAATTCAGCAGCAGTCATGAATTAATCCTTGTTGTATATTTTTCTTGTTGGAGGGAAACCTTGTAATCTCGATTTATTACCCAGGGTTACTGACCGCTAAGTTAGCAGTGCTATGAGGGCAGTAATCGCTGCACCAACAGCAGTACACACAGTAAGTACATTCAATATCTTATTACTGCCTTCTTGACTACCTTCCAGTTTTCCTTTTATCCATCCGACATCGCGTTCCAAAGTTCCTAAACGTGTACTATTTTCTTTTGTTTGTGCTTCAATCCGCGATAAGGCATCAAGTACTCTTTCTCGGAAAACTTGACCAGACATCTCAAAACCTCCCGTGTGCAGTGTGTTTACAGGATAGCATGCGATCCTGCAAATGTCAAGTAAGTCTCAGGGGCATTCAATTGTTGAGCAGTGTTCTTGTGGGAGGGAATCAACGCTGAATACGCGTTTGGTATTCAGTGAGTTTGTAACCCCAATTTCTTTTGTAGGAGCGAGCTCCAGCTCGCGACCGTTCGTAATATGTCGCGAGCTGGAGCTCGCTCCTACAGTAAGAGGTTTTAGATAAAAGAATAAATTATCGAGAATTGAATGACTCTGAAGTAAGTCTCAATGTAACAGTATGAAATATTCTGTCAATTATCTGAATTTGAAATGACATGTCTTTCAAGATGTGGTATCATGAAGAAGCAAATTTAAAATATACAAAAGGAGCGCTTCCGTAATGGCGGATCAATCTAAAAGTTGGGCAGAATCGTATATCAATGACGGATATTTATTAGTTCCAGACCTCGTTACATCTGAAGAATGTGAAGGACTCAAATCAGAAATGCTAAAAATCTTTCGTGGCGATTATGAATGCAAAGCGATTCCGCCAATGCCCGAAAATGCGACAGAAACTGAGATATTGGATCGGATTATGTGTGTCGGCGAACCACATACATTTAGTTCGCTCGTCCATCGTTATGTTGAACATCCGAAAATCTGTGCGGTGCTTCAAGAGATAGTCGGTGCACATATCCCGTTTTGGGATGGCGGTGTAAAGTGTATGCAGTCCATGATGTTGGGTAAGGTGCCAGGACACACGGGTAATCCGTGGCATCAAGACGAGCACCCGATACCGACGCGCGACCGCTCACTCGTTGGTGCTTGGATTGCATTAGATGACGCTACTATTGATAATGGGTGTCTGTGGGTATTGCCCAACAGCCATCGTTCCGGTGTCATTTATGATCGACACCCGCATAATAAACGCGATGAGTTTGACAGTTGCCACGAGGCGATGGGTTTTGATGATTCTGATGAAATCCCAATTGAGATGACTGCCGGAAGTGTTCTCTTTTTCAACGGTTATCTTTTACATCGTTCTAAAAAGAATAGAAGTGATAGTTATCGTCGTGTTCTGGTAAGCCATTATTGTTCAACTGCATCGTGGCTTGGATGGAAAGGACAACGTAATTATCGTGGTGTGGTCGTCATTTCAGGTGATGATCCTTATTCTGACGAAGGTTATGTTACGCCAAATGCTTGGGCGCGCTGGGAATAACAATTACAAATATTATGAACGAACAATTATCAGTAGAAACCCCAGAACAGATTGACATCAACTATCAGAAAGCAGGTATCGGATCGCGTTTTTATGCGGCACTACTTGACACTTTATTACTTATGCTGATAATAGTTGTCGGCACTTACGTCAATATCAAATTTGTCACTGAACTTGGAGATATACTTGGTAACTGGCTGAGAGCAATTGGCGGAATTGTTGTCTTTGCTCTGTTTTGGGGATACTACATGGTATTTGAGATTACGACGAACGGTCAATCCCCTGGCAAACTTGCACTCGGATTACGCGTCATCAAAGAGGGAGGTTACCCGATAAGTTTCGCTGATTCAGCTATCCGCAATTTAGTGCGGGTTGTTGATTTTCTGCCGTTCTGCTATGGTGCAGGGTTGTTCGTTATGCTGATAAATAAGAATTGGCAAAGGTTAGGCGACTTAGCTGCAGGCACGCTTGTCGTTAAAACACCTCGAAAAAACCGAGAATTGGCTGGTGTTAATTCAAAGGTTTCTGCTCCTTCGGTCAACATCTCACGAGAAGAATCACTCTATACTGACTGGATAAAACCGGAATTGGTAACAGAGTCGGAGTTAGGTATGATACAGGAATATCTTTTGCGCCGTTCCACACTTTCTGCTATCCGTCTTACGGACCTCGCTCGAACCATCGGCTACCCTATTGCCGAAAAGATGGGAAGGGGCGGTGATATTCGCTACGACAAATTTTTAGAAGAAGTCTACACGTTGAAGACATCAGAGTCTCCTAAACCTGTTCAGGAAAAAGATGATAACCAACTTGAATCTACAGAGTAGAACAGTTTATGGAAATTGAATCACCGACAACAAATGAAAATGTCCCTCCTATACCGCGTTTGATGGGTTTCGGAGAACTACTTGATGCAACGTTTAGTTTCTACCGGACACATTTCCTGCGATTTCTTGGAATAACATCAATCTATCTTCTCGCTATGCTCATCGGATTTTCAATCTGTCTTTTGGACGATTCGGTAGGGCGAAATGAAAGGATAGCAATCTGGATCACAACGACAGGAGTTCTTTTTGGTGTTTCAATTTTCGTCGCAAGCAGCCTCATATCCGCAACTTCCCAAGCCTATCTTGGTGGCACTATTAGAATAGGTGCAGTGTTAAAACTGGGTATACGCCAATTTATTACATGTTTTGTCGGTGCGTTTCTTTTCGGATTGATCGGTATTATCCTCTCAACTCTCGTAGGACTTTTCTTTAGTGGACTCTTCAGTTTTTTAATGCAGATTCCTTTCAATTTCTTCTTAACTTTTGTTTTGTCACTACTATCTTCTGTGATTGTGATTTTTGTAGCAGTATATTTCATAAGTCATTGGTGTTTCTTCGCTGCTGCAGTTTTAGTAGAAGGAAAATCTATATGGGACGGTATACGGCGTAGAGGTGAATTAATCAGGCGTAGGTCTTTGCAAATCGCCAGCATAATGACCGCAATTTTTCTGCTATATTTGGCTGTCAATTTTATATTCCGATTTGGCTTCGGTTTTCTGTTTATTTTAACAGAACACACCAACTTTGAAGAGTTAAGAAACGTGCTTCAGCCGGTATGGCTCATGCAGCTCCCTGTTTTTCAAAATGAACTTCGGCTTTCGCACCAACTCATGCATCTAATCAATTTAGGTATTGATACCATAACGATGCCGATTTGGGTTATCGGTGCTACGCTTCTCTATTTTGATCAGCGCATTCGGAGGGAAGGATTTGATATTGAAATGATGGCGGTGCGCCAAGGAGGGTAGAAAATGACATTGAGTATTATCTTCATGACTTGTGCCAGTTAACTAATTGTTTTTGTTGTTTTCACAAATATTAGGTATTGTCATATAAACATATCGTCCCTACGGGACTGAAGAGGGCGCTTATTTCGTTTTTCTATAAACATATCGTCCCTATGGGACTGAAGAGCATATCAACAATAGGAAACACGAACAAAAAGCCATTCTTATGTGAAATAATATTTTACAAATAGTTATTTAGCACAACTCGTTATCTTCTTGCCTTTTTACGTTTTGTCATCAGCAGTGACCTGCAGTGCATCCTGAATTTCTGAAATCACTTCAGAATCGTTTTCACACGCTAATTGAGTTTCCAATGCTTGTTCAGCATTTTTCCCTCCGATTTGCCCTAATGCCCATGCTGCGTGTCCACGAATTAAGGGTTCATCGTCGGTCAAAGCCTTTTTGAGAGCAGGCACGGCAGCGCGTGACCGCCAATTGCCGATAGCGACAATAACATTCCGCAAGAAACCTCTGCGCTTTGCACGTTTGATGGGACTTCCCTTATATTTCTTGCTGAATTCGGTTTGTGTCATGTTGATGAGGTTTAGCAGCTCAGGGGCGAGGTTTCCGTCGCGTGGTTGAAATGCTGGGTCAGTTGTAGGTGTTGCCTTACTGTTCCATGGACAAACCTCTTGGCAGATGTCACACCCAAAAATCAGGTTTCCGATCTCTGGGCGGAGTTCCTTCGGAATGCTATCCTTCAATTCAATCGTCAAATAGGAGATGCATAACCTTGAATCAAGCAAATTCGGTTCAATAATTGCGTCTGTCGGGCATGCTTCAATACACTTCGTGCAAGTGCCGCAACTGCCACGGAAAGGTTGTGTTTCTGTTTCCAATTCAATGCTAACAAGCACCTCTGCAAGGAAGTACCATGATCCCGAACGCCAGTTAATCAGATTGGTATTTTTTCCTATCCAACCGAGATTGGCTTTTTGGGCATATTCTCTTTCCAAAATTGGACCGGAATCTACGAAAACGCGACTTTTGAATTCTGTTTCAGCGGTGTTTTTAATAAATTCAACAAGTAGTAGTAGGCGTTCACGAATGACATCGTGATAGTCATCACCCCATGCGTATCGAGATATTTGTCCACGACTCGGATCTTCTGCTAACGCTTTCGGTGTATCCAGCGTATAATAGTTCATCGCCAGACTAATAATAGATTTTGTCTCTTCAAGAAGTTTTCGGGTATCTTCCTTGAGCGGTAGGTGTCTTTCAAGGTAACCCATTTTCCCCGCATATCCACTTTCAATCCATTGTCGGTAGCGTTGAATAGTTTGGCTCTGTTCGGCAGGGATAATCCCGACAAGTTCAAAACCGAGTTCGTGTGCGCGAGTCTGGATTTGTCGGGTTAATGTATTTGTCATTGCTCTCTATAAAGAAACTGAAAAGGTGCAATGAATTGCGATTATAGAAAAATCTGAAAATATGTTCACATTTCAATGAACAACAATTCCCACACCATCGCCGCTGGCGAGGTTTCCTAACCTCGCTAATGTAAAGTTAATTATGGGTTTTACTATAAACGCGTTTTGTTAATGGGGAGTCATCATTCAGAAATGTATTATTTTGTGCCGCGTGGGTAAGAACCGAGGATTTTGATATCGCGACATAGATCTTCAAGGTGTTCAAAAACAGAATGAACGTTATCATCGTCAACATGTCCATCAATATCGGCAAAAAAGATGTATTCCCACGGTGCGTTCCGAGAGGGGAGTGATTCTATATAGCTCAGGTTTCGTTGATGTTTTTTCAACACACCCAAGATTTCATACAGTGCGCCGACTTTGTCTTTGATTGCAAAGAAGATAGACGTACAATCATGACCACTTTTGCCAACTGTTTGGTCGCCAATCACAAGAAAACGGGTTGTGTTATCCGGTTCGTCCATGATAGAATCCGCTATGATGGGGACTTGGTAGATTTCACTTGCAAGTTTACTTGCGATAGCAGCTGAGTTTGGTTCATCTGCTGCGCGTTGTGCAGCATCGGATGTGCTAACAACTTCAATCTGCTCCACTGATTTCAAGTGTTTATTCAACCATATTCTACACTGTGCGAAGGGTTGTGTATGTGAGTAGATACGTTGAATTTCTGAGAGTGGAAACCTTGAGATCAGATTATGTCTGATAGGTTGAAAAATTTCAGCGCAAATATTCAAAGACGTGTGTAAGAAACGTTCTAAAACGTCTCGGACAGTACCGTAAACTGAATTCTCAATTGCTACCACCCCAAAATCAGCGCGTCCCGTCTCAACTTCAGTAAAAATATCAATCTGCGGTGTGACAGGTATCATTCCTGAGGAATGACCGAAAAACGATAAACTTGCAGCATGTCCAAAACTACCCGATGGACCGAGGAAAGCAACTTTATTTGGGATTTGCACGGCTCGTGAAGCAGTGAAAATTTCAGTCCAAATTTTGTCAATCGCATCTTCGGGGTATATGCCGAGATTCAGCGTTTTTAGACGATTTCGGATTTCGTGTTCGCGCTGCGGTACATAAATGTTATCGCCTGTATCGGCTTTCAAAGAGCCTACTTTTTTTGAAATCTCTGCCCGTTCTTGGAGAAGGTTTAGAAGTTGCTCATCTATGCTATTGATCTGATCACGTAATTTTTTTAGCTCCAAAGAAGTTATCTCCTATGAAACGCTGAAAGCGAGTCGCGCGTTATGATGTTATTGTTCAGCGCGATGTCTGTATTTGCATATAGGATTTTATAGTAAAAACAGATACGTTAACATCTACCGAATAGGCGCGATTTTAAACCGCGCCTACCGTAGAACGTAATTAATGTACCGGTAAGCAAGTACCACTGAATAATTAGGTATTGCCTTTGCATGCAAAAGATGTTAACCGTTCAACTTTTTCATGGCAGCAATCATCTCATCATCTGAGGGATTGTTTTTTACCATATCAACAAATTCTTCAGCAGATATATTATGTTCCTCCAGGAACATTTTGTCTTGCGGTCACGGATATATATATTCACCGATGATGCCTTGCAGTTTTGCGTTGGCTTTGTCAGAAATTCTGGCGAGCCAGGGGATATCACCGATAACCATATCCCTGTGACGTGGTTTCCAATCGAGAGACATTTTTTCACCTCCTTCTCTAAATTATAGCAGTTTTCACATGTTAAAATATGGAATTCTTTGTCTACTGTCGAGCGTTTTCCTGAAGTTGTTTCAAGGTTTGCTCTAAGAGTCCAATATTCCGTCCGTATTCTGCCCAATTGCCGTTGCGTTGTGCATTTTGTGCATTATTATAATAGTTATTCGCTTGTTCAATTAGCCCACGCAATGATGTTGCGGCTTCTGGAAGTTCGGTTGACTCCTGTGTGTCTTCGGTTATAGTAACCGTAGGTTCACTTTGTAGTCCAAACCTATTTAGGAACACTTCTCTGAGTGCCTCATCAAGAGTTTTTCCCCAAGCAACATGAAGGTTGTCACTGTCGTTCTCTTCGTAACCGATAACGACGCGTCGCAGTTCGGGAATAGCAGTTTCTTCATCCTCAGATTGAATATAGATTGGTTCAACGTAGAGTAGATCGTTGTTCATCGGCAAAATCAACAAGTTGCCCCGTAGGACACGAGTGCCTTGTTGATTCCATAGACTGATTTGTTCAGATATTTCCGGTTTTTGGCTAATAAAGTTTTCTACTTGCCACGGTCCGGCAACCTGTTCCCTTTTGGGGAAACGATAAACAAGAATCTGCCCATACTCAGGACGATCACATCGCGCTGCGAACCATGCTGTTAGATTTGTTCTATCTACGGGGGTAAAGGGCAACATCAACATGAATTCTGCCTTTTCTTGTCTCGGTGGTCTGAGCACAACGTAGTAAGGTGCAACTTCTAAAGAATTGGAAGTTGCCCTTTGAACAGTTTGCCGTTGAGGCATTAGTGGGCTGGTTTGCTGAGGTTGAATGATTTGCCGACTATCAGTGCTATCATAAAGTTCTTTTCCAATTTCCCACCGATCTTCTTGTGCATAAAACGTACCCGGATCCTTCATGTGGTAATTCGTGTAAACACGCGCTTGAATTCGAAACATTGTAGCAGGATATCGGATATGTGCTTTTAGTTCATCTGGCATCTCTTCTTCAAAAGATTTGAAAAGACCGGGGAACATTTGATCGTAGCATTGGGCAATTGGATCTTGTTCCTGCTTCATGTGGTAAAAGTTAACAGTTCCGTCATACGCATCAATAACAACCTTAACTGAATTGCGAATGTAGTTACCCCAAGGGCGATCATTTCCTTGGGATGCAGCCATCTGCGTCCTATTTTCCTCAGCGTATTCCCTCATTGATACAGCATAAGGGTAACGGTGTGTAATAGTGTAGGCATCAAGTATCCATACAATTCTGCCATCATGAAGAACGATATATGGGTCCCCATCATAACGTAAAAAGGGAGCGATTTTCCGAACCCGTCTTTTGATATTGCGTTCATACATGATACGACTCGTAGAGGTAATTTCGCCGGGCAGGATAAAGTTTAGTTCATTGTCAAACTTGAGCATGTAAACCAGTTTACGCCAGAAGGAGGAAAGGTGAACACCACCCTTGCCTTGATAGGCGTATTTCGCATATTCATCCTCTTTTTGTGGATAATCAAATTCAAGAAGTTTTGCTTCTGGGCGGTCAGGATGCACAATTACATACCGATTGGTACGTTCTCCATAATAGATGCGAGGACCGGGGACATCATTAAACCGATGCGACCATCCATCCTCGTATACAATAGGGGGTAGTTGACTAATGAACATATTCGGTTTGCCACTTTCAATTTCGTTTACAGGACTGACAACAGCACCGTAGCCATGTGTGTAAATATAAGTTCGAGTATACCAATCATTACTAACAACAGATGACTGTTCGTTAATTTCACGCGCTGATAACATTACCTGTCGAATACCAGTATCGGTTGTATATCGGTCTATATCAACATCGTGAAAATCGTATTGTGGTCGTATTTTTTGCAATTCACGGAAGGTGCGTCGTAATGGTCTCCAATCCCAAAGTCGGATATTATTTATAACAGAAACGTTTTCGGGACTGGTAATGTCGTTATATGTGAGTTCCTCTGTCAACGGGTATTTTTCTTCTGTTACGACGTTGTCTTCAAGATTGTATGCATGTAGTGTTGATTTGATGTTGTAATTGATAAACTCCGTTTCTAAGACCTGTTTTTGAGGTTCAACGCGCCATCTTTGTATTACTTGGGGATACAATTGCCCGAGAAATCCTGCGATTATGAACACAACAAACGCGCCAAAAGCATAAGTATTGCGGCGTAAAAAGATGCTAACGATGAAAACAGTAGCGCACAAAACGGTTATTACCAACATAATCCATAGGATAGGGAGACGGGCATTGATCGCAGCGTATCCACCACCGCCTCGCACAACATCGTTTGAAGTATATAACAAGTCATACATGACAAACTGATAATTCCACGCGCGGAATAGAAGTGTCAACCCTACGAGTGTGAATAAGTGCGCTTTCACTCGGGCAGGTGGTTGAAATCGAATTTGGTTTGTGTCACCCGTTATCAACCCGTGGAAAAAATAGATAATCACAGCAAAAATTGTGACTAATAGAAAGATACCAAACAGTGTGCCGATGATATATCGCTCCATCGGCATTTTGAAAACATAATAAGCAACATCCTTATCAAAAATTGGATCGCGCGCAAGTGATTTGAAATACGCTTTTTGTCCCTGCTCTATTTGTACCGGTGTATTTATGCGGATACCACCCTGTTTTACTTCTTCAACTTGTGCTGTAATTGGATCGTTCCGTTCAATGTGAATGCTTATTTCATCTCCGACCTGTATTTTTTTTGCCGCAAGTTCTAAAGGTGAGACAGTAATTTCGCTTGAATCGAGATTGTCTTCAACTATTATAGGAGTAGCAGCCTGGAAATTCAGCTCCTTAGCGTGTGTATATCGCAAATAGATTTCCCATCGGTCAGTCGCTGAATATCCCATTAAAATACTGAAAAGGACTGCAAGCAGCAGGAGACCGCCATAAACCATCTTTCGGGTGTTGGTTTGTCCGCCCGTGAATTCAGTGCCTCCCATGAAGGCAGGACTGAGATGGGCAGGTGTCAACCGATAGACTATGTAGAGATTAGTTAACAAAATTGCAAGGTAGGCAATGCCCACAATTACACCGACAAAGATTTTTGTCTTGAGAATTTTGATGTAAATGCTGGGGTATTCCACCATATTAAACCATAACCAATCCGGATATATTTTAACCCAAGCGGCAATAATACCACCGAGGACTGCCAAGATTGATATTGTAATAATAAAACGTTTGACCCGTGATTCCATTTTTTCTCCTTGTTTGGATTATGTCTTTTTAGAACGTGTCTGTAATGTTCTGTTTATATTCAATATGTGTGACTAAGATTTAAGCCAACTAAAACGCTTGTCCCAAACCAAATTGGTATTTAAATCCCGGTTTGATACTTGCGAGGTCTGTATGGCGTGCGGCAGCAAAATCAATTGAAAATAGACCGAGTTTTAGTCTAAGTCCAACGCCTACCGATCCTTTTATATCTTCAAGACGGATGCGGCTACCATCGCGTCGAAGTGCTTGGAAAGGGTTATCGGAGTCGTATTGCCAATCTGCCCATGTACCGCCGAAGTCAGCAAAGAGGACGCCGCCAATACCACCGATTGCCCATCGAATTGGCCATCCGAAATAGAGGGCATCTATGAACGGAATACGGAGTTCAACGCTGAATAGTCCGATCCGAGAACCGACGAAGTCTTCGTAATTATAGCCGCGCAGTGTATCAATTCCACCGAGGTAAAAGAGAGATTTGTCATTGCCGAAACTGCCACCGAGCAGCAGTCGGGTGGCAATAGTAGAGCGTCTTCCTAAACCGAAATAATTTCGGAAATCAAAAACCGCATTTGTGAGAGCCAACTGACTGCCAATGGCTGGAAATGAACGTTCTACTTCAAATCGGTAACGCGTGCCTCTATAGGGTGCCCATTCTCTCCACATTGTATTATCACTAACAAAAGCAATGGAACCGAGTGAAAGAAGTCCGCGTTCATAATAGTTAAAAGGTTCACTTGTCTGAAAATTATAGGAAAACGGCGTTGTATACATTGAATACTGAAGGTCTAATCGATTATACCGGTCAAACGGATAGCTCAGGTAGCCGCCGAGCCCTGTAACACGTTGTAAAATTCCGCGCTGGTTGCGTATTGAACCGAGAAGATGGTATTGATGGTAGTTATAAATCACCGCGCCAACATCGGCACGGTGGGTCAAAAATCCATACTGTGCGATAAAATCAGGTAAAAGATACCCACCGGACTGATTGATCACACTCACTTCAACGCGATGATTTCCTAACATGTCGCTTGCACTCATTTGAACTTGGCTGCGGAATAGTCCGTCTGCACCATAAGTAAATTGCGGGAAAATGGCATCAAAACGAAAAGAAGATCTTGTGCTGTACTTCCGTTTGGCAATCCTATAGTTTGGTTCAGAGGTGTCGGAATCTAAAGTGAACGGAATTGGCTGTGTCTCTAACGGAGGCGTTTCAATTTTCTGGTCAAGTATGTTTGCTGATTCCATAACACAAACATCATATTTCCCATTTTGATAAGCACTAAACAGAAACCGCTTTTCATCAGGCGAAAAACTTGGATTGAAACAACCTGTCATGAAGTTTGTGAGGCGTGTAACCTGCATGTGAGCGAGATGGAGTTTATATGCATCAAATACGCCGGTTCGATCAGCACAGAATAAAACAGATTCGCCATCAGGCATCCACACCGGACTAATAGCGTTTGAAGATTGTTCTGTGAGTATCTGTTTTGTTTGCTGATCAATATCAACTAAGACGAGTCTATTTTTTCCTTCTCGTTCTGAAGCGTAAACAATTGTGTTTTTTGTTGGATGCCAAGATGGATGGGTATCGTTAAAGGGGTCTCTGGTTAATTGACTGATTGTTTCTGTTTCAAGTTCTATAATGTAAAGGTCTGTTTGCCCTTCCTTCAAGGCGGAAAAAACGATACGCTTACCGGCACTATCATAATTAGGTGAAGTGGCATTATCAAAATCAAGTTTGACGTAGTGTGTCAGTTTGTGTGTAAGGATATTGACTTCTAATAGGTAATTATTATCGTGGTGTTTGCCGATAAAAACTATATGGTCTCCATCTGGTGCCCAGGCAAGGCTTTGATCAAAACCGCTGGAATCGGTTCGGATTTCCTCATATTTTTCACGAAAATAACGTTTGGTAATGCGGTCTAATTTTTGTCCAGTTTTTGCAGACATGAGAACAATTTCCAAAAACCCTTCATTGCCGGTAATATAGGCGATAATATCACCACTGGGTGACCATACGGGTTTGATGTTGTGTGAAAACTTGGATTCTTCGGTAAGTTTTTTTGCTACGATGTCGGGCAATTCTCTATCTTCTATTAGCGGCCAATAACGTTTCCGAACCATCTGCTGATATCCTGTATTGAACTCTTTGAGACTGACTCCCAAGACATTTTTAAAAACTAAGTCTAAATTTTTCCTTTTACTCTGTCTTAAGCCTTGCATAATCTCAGCGATTTTTTCTCTTCCGTAAGTCTGTACGAGATAACCAACAGCTAACTGCCCCATCTTATACCCGACATAAGGTGAACTAAGACGATTGAAATTCTGTAACTCTGTTAAAGGTACAATGTTATTATTCATACTGGCATCTCTCAGCACCATTTCACCGATAGCATCGTTATCTTCAGCAAAATAATCCGCCATTCCTTCCATGAACCAGATAGGCGGGGAATAGAGGAACTCTCCGCTGTAGATACTTGCGTGGGGTTTTTGATAGATAATATCATATTGAAAGATGTGTATGAGTTCATGAAAAATAACTTCACGAAAAGCTTCAAGTGAACCTGTAAAAGGTATGACAATACGGTGTTTAAAGAGTTCTGCGAAGCCCCCGATGCCTTCATGTAGTTCCTGAAGTATGACGTTAGTTTCTTGAAAATCCTTATGTGATTTATAAAGGATTAGCGGCGTTCTTCCTTCAAGTTCGTGTTCAAAGTCTTCACTATGCTTTTCATAAGCATCTTCTGCGATGGCAGCCATTATCGGTACAAGTTTTGCTTCGCTTGGATAGTAGTGGATATCAAAATGTTCGGTGCGATGGATATGCCAATCAAAACGTTTAGCAGTAATTTTGTTTTTCCCAAAACCTTGTGCCAAAACACTTGATGAAATGAGCATTGTTAGACCTAAACAGAGAAAAAAAACCGGGACTTTCATATTTGCGATAGTGTTTTTTGAGATGGTATTTTTCAAAGTATTCATCGGTTTTCCTTGGTCTTCCTTTTGTGTGGTTATTTTCATCGCGAATTTTGGATTTTAGCACGGTGACAACACAAATTTCTATAACAGCATTTTATGATGAGGTGTCTACCGCATCAGGAATCTGTCCTCTTGTTCATAGTGTGGTGAGATATCGCGTGTGAATTGGGAGACAGCACGTTTGCTAAGTTCCCTTATGGTCATTTCTTGTGGTGCCATCTGCGAGAAGACGAACGAACCTAAACTATGCGCCACTGCAGTCTGTTGTTGATATGCTTCATCCCAGATAATTTTTTCGGTATCAACATCTATTATCATCACACGAAGTATGAGTATATATCTCTTCTGCATATAGTCCTGATAGTCCATGACATAACGTTGTTGACGGACTGAGTATCGTTCACCGTAGTAGCGTCTTGGTCGGGTATCTGTATGAAATCGGTAGCTGCCAACGATGATACCTTTGACTTCAAAGTACCGACCTAATTCGCCCAAGCGTTCGGTGTCCGTAAGCAATTCTTCTTCTACAACTTCTCCAGTCATTATTCTTGTGGTTTCTTGTTTGTCTACGACCTCAAAATGTTTTTGTCGTGCTAAACCACTTCTTAGGATTTGCGCAATCTCGGTCCCTATTTCAACAGGCAATTCACCCATCTTGGTAGATGCTTTTTCACTGACAAAAGGCAGCACGGCAAAGTTTGAATAGGTATTAATGTCAATTTCAGATTGCACCTTAATAGGAATAGGCACGCGCGCCACTTTGCTACCACAAGCACAGAAGGTTAGGAATCCTATAACCAACATACAAGTAATGCTATATTGCTTTAGCGGTTGCATCCATTGCGTATAGGAAGGCAAAATGAGAAGTATTGTTTTTTTCTGCATCAGGAGAGTTCCAAGGTTATTTTTCTACGTGTTCTTCGGAGGATTCAGGTGGCGTTTCTTCGTTGTCGGTTCCGCTTCGGCGAATATGTAAGCGGCATCTTCGGTAGTTGATGCGGTAATATTTACTTTCGGGATCAAGTTCGGTTGCGCGTTGATATGCGGACACTGCCTCAGTAATTTTGCCTAAAGCCTCATAGCCGACTCCAAGGTTGTTATGCGTAGCAGCGTTATCTGGGTCAATGGATACAGCCTGTTTCCAACGAAAAATTGCCTCATTCCATAGACCTGCTTGTGCTGCTTTTATGGCAAACTGATTATACGCTTCTACACTTGTCGTGTCGTGAGATGCACATCCGATCAAGGTTAGGACTATGAAAACAGAGGCTATTTGGATTTTGGTGTATGTTTGTTGCATTTTGTTATCATCCTTGTTCACTTTATTTTACAACGAATCCGTTTATGATGTCAAGGAAATAGTAAGATAGGCAGGGTTATTCAGTTTTCAATATTTTTGGTGTTTTTTTGCTATGACGTTAATTTTATGTGTTGCCATCTTGTCCGTGTTTTTAG
>JAPPMR010000730.1 GCA_028818995.1 Candidatus Poribacteria bacterium
TTAGATGTGCACTTGAACAAGCAAAAGATGGGAATATTGCTGTCCTGACGTTTCTCGGTGTGCCAGATCTGGTACATCCGTGGGTACACACAGAACCAAAAGTCTTTGAAAACTATATGTCGTTTCTTGCCGAAAATGACTATACTGTCATAGCCCTTAGGGACTTAAGCAAATATATCAATTTTCCATAAATTGAATTAAATTGCGCTTTTCTACAACATCATCCGCGTTTTGTCTGTTTTTTTCAAATTAATGTTATATTTATGTAACATTTTTTGACTATAATTTGCATAAAAATCGCTACAATAAACTGAGAGATTCAAATGAAACAGAATCAGGTTGGTTACAATTTGTTCAAGAATTAACAATCTGTGCCAAAAATGAAACTTTATGAACAAAAACACAGAATATACATTTTATTAATCGAAAGAGAACCTAACAACACAATTTACTGTAAAATGAGTTGTTGTGCCGCTTCCTGAAACGGCAAGATGTTTGAACTAATGCTCCTAATTTGCAGTGAATAATTCTTGAAAAATATGAATTTATGTTGTATACTTATTAAGCATTTTTGTTCCAGTATTGGATTGAGGTCTATAAAGAAACTCAAACGGTTCGCCTACTTGTTACTTAGAAGGATTGATAACGTAGTATACGTTACTTTGCGCGTATACTACCTTTTTGCTTATGTTAAGAGAATTTACCAATAATGTTACCCGATGGGACACGTTATTATTCCAGCGCATCTTTGGCTGGGGAGATAGACGTTTTCTTACCCGATCGTTCCGTCTTATCTCTTGGAGTGCTAACGGATATCTCTATCCATTTATTGCCCTGTACGTATTTATCAAATTTGAGGCTACAATTAGCAGGCCATTTTTGATAGCTGCGTTTGTGGCATTCCCAATTAAGGGATTACTATACCAATTCCTTAAACAGTCAATGAAACGTGACCGTCCTTTTGAGAAGATTAATGAAGTTAACTTTCGCGTTAGACCACCAGACCGTTTTAGTTTTCCATCGGGTCATACAGCTTCAGCTTTCCTTATGATGGTGATTTTAACACGTTTCTTCCCCATTTTACAAATTCCAGCTTTACTCTGGGCCGCGACTGTAGGTATTGCAAGGGTACATCTTGGTGTTCACTATCCTTCTGATGTTCTTGCAGGTGCGCTTCTTGGAATTTCTACTGCCCATATAGGCATTTTGTTTGCCATGTAGTATACATATTATTCTGCATAAATTTGATGTGGTATTTTCTGCCGTGCCTTTGTGTCCTATATCTGTATGTTTTGTATCTTCTCATTATTATACCATTTCTAATAGACAAATAGTCATAACATATTGTAGATCGGGTTTCGTTCTTCAACCCGACATGACGCTATAAAAAGTCGGGTTGAGTTTACGAAACCCGCCCAAATGCCAAAAAGCGCATTTGGCGTTGATTTGGACACGTATGACTTTTTTATACGGTTTCTATGTCGGGTTTCGCTTTGCTCTACCCGACCTACAGTTTCTTATGAAAATTTGTCAATTAGAAATGGTATTATATGAACACGAACTAACTTCATATACAGAGTTGTCTTAGCGCGTACTTCCAAAAATATGCCCTTAGACCGACTCATTACTGCAGAGAATTTATAATGCAAAACAGAACACATTTGATTTCCGAGAGCGATGCTGTAGATAGCAGGGACGTTACGACTTGGGCACTCCCTGAAGGCGCGATTGCCCGATTAGGACGCGGTTGTGAACCAGATATTCTATTTTCACCTGATGGACAATATCTTGCAGTCGGAACTTGGGTAGGACTCTGGTTGTATGACTTGGAAACACTAAACCCTGTCGCACTTTGGGAAACGGAACGGGGTATGATTGGATGTGTCACCTTTTCACCCAATGGAAAGTGGATTGCCATCAGCAATTCAGACCACATACTAAAAGTATTGAACCTTCAAAATGGTGGGTGCATAACGCAATTAGAAACAGATGATTATATTTCAGGACTCACCTTTTCATCCGATAATCAATATCTCGCAGCTGCTTATGCCCGGTCTGCTGTCGTTGAAGTCTGGCATGCGGAAACCTGTGAACCAGTTGCACAATACTATTCAGATATTGAACAAGCAAGTTTCTGCAGGCCAATCAGTATCTCTCCTGATATGCAACTGATAGCATCTACAGGTAGAAGTGAAACATATCATAATGCAGATGAAATTGTCGTGTGGGAAGTAGGAAGTGAGCAACAAATTGCATCCCTCAGCGAGCAAATTTCTTGGGTCTCAACGCTCTGTTTTTCTCCGTGTGGGAGGTATCTTGCCTCCGGAGGTGAAGATGGGACCGTGTACGTATGGGATGTGGAAACTTGGCAAAAAGTGCAGTCTTATGCTGATTATGGTGATGTGTATCGCATCATTCCGTCCTATACACCCGATGGAATTTTACGTGCGGTGATCGTAGAACATGACGATACAGAGCCAACCACTATCACTGTGCATGACCTTGAGAGTGGTGAACAACTCTATTCTGATAAAGTTTGGGTCAATACTGTCCAATTTTCTGATGCAGATGATTGGGGCAACACCGTAGTATTTTCAACCGGTTCGCAACTTGCTTATGAATGCAGGCATGAATTTATCAATGTGTGGACCCCTGATCACCCATATAGGCGGCAGTTCACACATTCACCTATTTCATTTCCTGCATCTACACATTTGCCTTATGCGTTTCCTACATTTGCAGTGTTTTCGGATGATGGCAAAACATTAGCGGTAAAACATCACCTGGAAGGTGTTGTGTTATGGGATATTGCGAGTAAAAGGTCACGTCCTGCAGTTAACGTGGAATCAGCAGGTAAAAATCAGTTTTTATATAAAACTGAGAGCGGAAAACTCTATGTCGCAAGCATCAAAGAGGATAATGTTACGCTCTGGGAAGCAGATGAGAATGGTATCCCACTTATTGAAGGAGCGGGACGAAAATATTGGAGTGCGTTTCCTGCATTATCATCAACAGGCACGCTTTTCGCTTATGCCGATGAAGATGGTAACATAAAGGTGTGGGATGTGCAAAGTGGCGGTAAGCTTCTTGAATTGACACACCCTCTTAAGGAATTTCATGAATTCTTTGAAGAGGATGAAGATTATGTAGAGAATGAAGAGGATCATGATACTATTAAAACATTGAAATTCAGCTATGATACAAGATTACTCGCAAGTGAATCAACTTATGGAGATGTTAAGTTGTGGGACATTGGTAACGGTGAGGAGATAGGTGCGTTTCAAAGTGATACAGTCCCATCAATCATTGGTTTTTCTCCGTGTGGACAGTACCTCGTCTGCAACGGTAATGAGATTTTGTTTTGGAACATTGCGCATCGTAAATTACATAAGACTGGATTAAATCAAGGGCCTTATGAATTTATAAAGTTTTCCCCTGATGGACAGTATTTGGCTTGCAGCGGTGGTGAAACGTTTGTGTATGACTTGAAGCAGAGTGGAATTCATACCCGGTTGTCCCTACCACAAGAGTGTGAACATATGCATGCTGCGGCATTTTCTGCGTGTGGGAAGTATCTTGCCGCTGGTGCATGGTGGGAAGAAGGTATGAAGAAGATGCCGATCTGTTTGTGGGAAGTAGAAACAGGCAAACATTTAACAGCCTTTTGGGGACATCCAACAGACGTGCAGGCACTTGCTATCTCACCAGATAACAAACTCTTAGCGAGCGCAAGTTATGATGGCACTATCCTGCTTTGGGACCTAACACCTTATCTGTGATTGTCAATAATTCATAAAGACGTAACTTTTTTAAACCTTTTTCCCAAAAACCCTCCTCTATACAATAAAATTGGCTCAGGAATTTGTTTATGCGCAACAATTTTCTTGCTTTCAGTGACCTAACAGATGAAGAACTGATTCAGCGCGTACAAGACAGGAATGAGGCGGCATTTGCCGAACTCATTTCTCGTTGGACGCCGCGGATTAGGGGTGTCATTATCTCTAATTCGAGACAACGTCGAGACGCTGAAGAAATTCACACTGACATCTGGGTAGCTGTATGGCAAAACATCAGAGCCCTCAGAAATGTGGATAGTTTCGGTGCATGGCTGCATCGTATTGCTTACAACGCATGCAAACGATACTACACTTTAGCAAGGCAATCCCGCAGTGAAGTCCCGCATCAACACTCCGTGATAGTTGAACACATAGACCAATATGCTGCAGCGCGACATAGAGAAGCACAACTGATTGCTGATATAAAAGAAGCTGTGCATCACCTTCCACAAAGGGTGCGTTCTATAGCAAAATTGTTTTACTTAGAATCGTGGAGTATCAAAGAAATCGCGGCGGAACTGAATCTCGCCATTGGTACAGTTAAAACGAAATTAAGAGAAATTCGAACACTTCTGAGGGAGGAATTTGATGTGGAACCGATAAGAGGAGAAGTTATGTCTTCAAAAAATGTTGAATCACAAAGTCCAATTCAGATTAAAACAAATAAAACCGAACCAAGCCGAATGCCCGCACAGCTGAATGTTGTTGCGAACGATCCTACCGGGAATACCTGGGCATTACCTGAAGGCGCAATTGTGCGGTTTGGTAAGGGGAACGACGCAGATCTCAAGCTTTCACCTGATGGAAAGTTTATTGCTGTCGGGACTCGGTTAGGGTTATGGTGGTATGATGTTTCCTCAATATCGCCTATTTCGTTATGGGAACCGGGTAAAGGCTCCGCCAGTTCCATCGATTTTTCACCAGATGGTAAATGGATAATCATATATATAGGGAAGGAAACCATCAAGGTCCTGGATATTCAAAGTGGTGAGTGCGTCATGCAGATTGATGATCATGATGCCTATAACGATCTTGTATGTTCATCAAATGGAAAATGGGTGGCGACAGCATCTATGAAAGGCGTTGTAAAGGTGTTGGATATCCAAACTGGTGAGTGCATCGCACAGATGGATCGTGGAGAACACAAATGGCAATCAAACGATATTGCCAAACTCCAATTTTCCCCGGATGGTAAATTGCTTGCCGCGTATGCTGGGAACCCCAAACTTTATTCAAACGACGAACTCTTGAATCCTGATGCAGAAGGACCTCAAATTTATGTTTGGTGCCCTGAAACGGGTAAGGTGGTACTCAAGTTTGCAAAACACAATTTTACCTTTTCCCCGGACAGTCGCTTGTTAGCGGTTACCTGTCCTGACGAAACCTTGAACGATGACGAAAGCGTTGACCGTTGGGTCTCAGTATGGGATGTAACATCAGGGGAACACATTTCACAATTTACAGGACATGACGATGAGATAGATGCTGTCGCTTTTTCACCTTGTGGACAATTCGTTGCATCAAGTGATGGGGTCCTGCGGGTGTGGGATATTGCAACAGGTTCAGAAGTAAAGTTTTTTCCTGACTTTCCTGACTATAACAATTATTTCTACTCAGAGGATGGGGAACTGTTTGCAGTAATAATTCTTAATTCACCTAATTTGTCTATTGAAGTATGGAATGTAGAACATCGTGAAAAGATATTTGAGATATCTGATATTGATGGCTTGGCATATTCTTTTGCCCGGGTCTATATAGAACAATTGGTTAAAACAGCATCCTACAAACAGACAGATGTAAAAATACCGAAGTTCTCAATAGTGCAAGAACCGCAGTTTCCCCCGTGGCTCGTGCTGCAGATAAATTGGTTAGATGATCAGACACTTGTGAGTAATGATGGTTCAGGAATAGTGTTGTGGGATGTTGACAAGAAATGTTACCGAGATACAGTGTCCATAGATGGGTGGATGGATGCTTTCACCGTTCTACCCTCTGGTAAAATGCTGGTTTCTTATTTTCTTGATGATAGGAAAGTGTATGTTGCCAGCATACCTGATCAGCTAATTGCTGAGCTCACTCTTCCTGATGAACTATTGGAATTGAATCGTTATCCTGCATTTGCACCGACTGGTGAGTATTTTGCGACAGGAAGTAGTGAAGGCACAGTCTATGTGTGGAATCTCAAGCGACCTGAGCACCCGATACGCCTCAAGGGACATACAGATTACGTTTACAGAGCTGCGTTTTCGTGGGATGGGAAACGACTCGTGAGTGGGGCAGATGATGGGACTGCCCGTGTGTGGGATGTGGAATTAGGCAAAGAAATTATCAGATTGCCTATGGACGAGTCTTGCCCAGCGTGGGGATTTGTGTTCTCACCCTGTGGTAACCTTATCGCGGGCTCCTTGGATAATGAGATCCGTTTGTGGTGTGTTAAGCAGTTCACAAAGGTACTTTCAATACCGCAACCGGAGAAGAACAGGCAGACATATCCACTTGCCTTTTCACCGTGTGGGCAGTCCCTTGCAGCAGCAACTTCGTGGCAGGAGGGTTCAGAAAAAATGGCAGCAATTCGGATATGGGATGTTTCTACAGGTGAACAAATTCATTCTTTCCAAGGACATAACTCACTTGTGCAATCACTTGCGTTTTCACCAAATGGCACAATGTTAGCAAGTGGTTGTTCCAATGGCACTATCTTCCTCTGGGACTTAAAACCGTATCTATAAAACTAAGGATATATCTTGATAGACAACATAAAATCGGTAGCTCCCGCACCTGAAGGTTTAGGAGGAGATGACGTTACCACCTGGGCACTCCCTGAAGGTGCGATTGCGCGATTAGGGCGCGGAAGTGAACCGGCAATGGCGTTCTCACCTGATGGGCAGTCCCTTGTCATTGGGACCTGCACAGGACTCTGGTTATATGACCTCACAACACTTTCACCTGCCGTACTTTGGGAAACGGAACAAGTGTATGTCGAATCTGTAGTTTTTTCGCCTAACGGAAAATGGATAGCCGCCAGTCTTTCAGGTAAACTTGTTAAGATTTTGGATGTCCAGAATGGTACGTGCTCGACACAAGTCAAATTTGAGACTTCAGCAGAAAGCGTGACCTTTTCCCACGACAATAAGTATATCGCAGTTAATTCTTCTGTCTATAATAGCATCCCTGTTGTTGAAGTCTGGCATGCGGAAATCGGTAAGCCGTTTGCAAAATTCACTGCAGACGATAAAAGAGCAGGACATTACCAACCTATTGGTTTTTCACTTGATTCTCGACTGATTGCGTCTACGTGTATGTCCGCTAATTCTGATGAAGCAGGTTCAATAGTAGTGTGGGATATGAAAAGCGGTGAACAAATCGCGTGTCTCTCAGCACATACCCGTTGGGTAACAACTCTTTGCTTTTCACCGTGTGGGAAGTTCCTCACCTCTGGCGGTGAAGATGGCAGAGTGTACGTCTGGGATGTTAACACTTGGCAACAGGTGCAGTGTTATACTGATTATGGTGATGTGTATCGTATTATCCCTTCTTGGACACCAGATGGGATTCTCCGCGCAGCGATTATAAATTATGACGAGACCGGTCCCGCCACTATCTCTGTCAGTGACCTTGAAAGTGGTGAGGAACTTTATAAGGATCAAGTTTGGGGCAATACTGTCCAATTCTCTGATGCAGGTGATTGGGGCAACACCGTCGTATTTTCAAACGGTTCGCAGCTTGCTTACGAATCCCGACATGAATTTATGAATGTATGGACTGCTAATAATCCAATCAAGCGTCAATTTACACATTCACCTATCTCGTGGCCGAGAACGATTGTATTCTCCCAGGATGGTAAGACATTAGCTGCTGAACACCATCATGAAGGTGTTGTGTTATGGGATATTGGAAGTAAACGTTCGCGTCCAGCAGTTAAAGTGGAATCTGCCGGAAAGAATCAGTTTGTCTATAAAACCGATAGTGGTAAGCTCTATGTCACAAGCATCAAAAATGACACTGTTACACTATGGGAAGCAGATGGTGATGGAATACCACTTATTGAAGCAACAGGACGTGAATACTGGAGCGCATCTCCCGCATTAGCACCAACAGGAACCCTATTCGCTTATGCTGGCGAGGATGGCACCGTACAAGTGTGGGATGTGCAGAATGGAGAGAAACTTCATGAATTCGCCCATCCTCTTGAGCCACCTAATGACGACGATGATGAAGGTGATCATGTTAATGAGTTGAAATTCAGTCAGGATGGTAAATTACTCGTAAGTGAATCTAAATCTCGAAATGTCAGACTGTGGGACATGGAACTTGGTGAAGAGATAAAACCATTACCAGGTGATGAAATCAAGGGAGTCCGATTTTGCAGGTGTGGAAGGTACCATGCTTACTTGGGAAAAGAAGAAAAGCAATATTGGGATATCGCCCAACGGGAGGACTGCGAGGATGCAACCTGCTTGTGTAACCCGACATGGAGTGAAATAGAAAAAAGGTTGTCAATACCATCAGAATTCGAACATTTTGTGGGTCCATCAGTATATTCTTTGTGTGGACAATACATAGCAATTAGAACATCGCACAAGGATTTAAAGAGGTATCCTATTGATGTATGGGAAGTCGCGAGTGGTAAGCATCTTGTCACATTTAAGGGACCCGCAGATGTGTTGGAAGAAATCGCCATCTCTCCAGACAACAAACTTTTAGCCAGTGCAAGCCATGAAGGCACTGTCTTCCTTTGGGACCTAACACCTTATCTGTGATTGTCTAAAATCACAAAAATATAAATTTTCATTTTTTTAAACCCTCTCTTTAAAAACGATCCTCTTTATAATTAAAACCGAATTAGTAATTTGTCTATGCACAACGATTTGATAACACTCAATGACCTTACAGACAAAGAACTCATACGGCTTGTCCAAAACCGCGATGAAGCAGCATTTGCGGAACTCATATCCCGTTATTCGCCACGTGTTTGGCGTATAGTAGTCGCAAAATCGAGACAACACAGGGATGCTGAAGAAATTCGTACTGATATCTGGATGGCAGTGTGGGAAAACATAGAGGGTCTCCGGAAAATAGATAGTTTTGGCGCGTGGTTGCGGCGAATTGCATATAACGCATGTAACAGGTACTATTCTTCTCATCGTCGTTCACGAGACGAAATTCCACAGAGCGATGCGGATTTAGCCGAACATATTGACCAAGATGCCCCGACACGTTATCAGGAATCACAACTACGTGCAGATGCCAGAGAGGCAGTGCATCACCTCCCACATCGGGTACGTCCTATCGCTGTCCTGTACTATCTTGAATCATGGAGTGTCAAAGACATTGCGCACAAACTTGACTTAGCTATAGGCACAGTCAAGACCAGATTAAGAGAAGTCCGCTCACTCCTACGGAAGGAGTTTGGCGTTGAATCTCAACAAGGAGATATTATGTCGTTAGAATCTGTTCAATTGTCAAATAATAAAAAAATAATTGAAGGTTATCTACCGAAAGATGCAATAACAAGGTTCGGGAAAGGTTATGTATTTGATTTTGCATATTCGCCAGATGGCACCCGCCTTGCTTTAGCAAGTACAATCGGTGTCTGGCTGATCGATGTAGCAACCGGTAAGGAAATCAATCTGTTAACTGGACATACTGGTCATTTAACTGGACATACTTATTATGTTGATAAAGTTGTTTTCAGTGCTGATGGTAGAACACTTGCGAGTTTCAGTGAAGGATACTACGGCGACCCTACTATCCGACTATGGGATGCAGTCACTGGTGAACCTAAAGCAGTACTTACAGAGGGGATAAATTCTCCTGTTTTCAGTCCTGATAGTAAAACGTTGGCAAGCGGCGGTGGTGGAGTAATCCATTTATGGGATGGTGGCACAGGCGAACTAAAAACAACTCTCATAGGACACACAGCTCCAGTCACGACGTTAGCGTTCAATCCAGATGGTAGCACACTTGCAAGCGGTGGTATTGATGAAGTCATCCGATTTTGGGATGTTTCCACTGGTGAGTTACAGTTAACCTTTGCAGGACACGCAAATACTGTCAATTTTCTGAAGTATTCTCCAGATGGAGAGGTCCTTGTCAGTCAAGGTGGAGATAACAATGTTTGCCTATGGGATGCACGGACTGGTGAATTTTTGCGCATACTCACAACTCATAAAGATGCTTCTTCTATTGACTTTTCTTCAGATGGCAAAACACTTGTGAGTGTCAATTCCGATGAAAATGTCCGGTTGTGGAACTCCCATACTGGAGAACAACTGAAAACAATAAAACAGGACAGAGATCTTGAGAAAGTGCAATATTCTCCAGATGGTAAAATATTTGCATGTAGTGAGGATTATGGAGAAGCAACAGTCCTACTATTTGATGCCGACACGGGAGAGCTATTACATGATCTCAAAATGCCGGGACATGCAGAATGGGTTACTGGTTTTCAATTTTCACCAGATGGACAGAGACTTGCTGTTAAAACCGAGAATGAAATATATTTCTGGGATGTAAATACCGGTGAACTTGAAAAGACAATCACTGGATATTCTGATGTAGTAAGTAGTGTAGCATATTCTCCTAATGGGAGGATATTAGCGAGTTTACACGATACCGTACGTTTTTGGGATTTAGACACGCAAAAACTTATAAAAACACTTACCGCAGAAACACTTTCTGTGAAAGGGTCAATAAGGGCAATCGCGTATTCTCCAGATGGGGAGACACTCGCTTGTGGAATTATGGATAAAACGATAGTACTATGGAGCGTTAGCAAATGGGAAAAAAGAGGAGTTCTTGAAGGACACACAAAAGGTGTATCCTCGGTAGCCTTTAGTCCAGATGGACAAACCCTTGCCAGTGGAAGTTGGGACGGGGCGATCCAATTGTGGAATGCCCACACGGGAGAACACTTAAAAACCTTTGATAGGCATGCATCGTATGTTAGCACAGTTTTATTTTCACCTAATGGACAAATTTTAGCCAGTACCGAAGACGATACAACAATTCGCTTTAGGCATGTTGCAACGGGGAAACTTGCGAATGCTATAAAAATGGAAACAGATGTTGATGTTTTTTCTATAGATTTTTCTCCTGACGGTACTACCCTTGTAACCGCAGACGACACCCTAAAAATTAAATTTTGGGATGTTTCTACTGCACAGCAAAAATCTATCACACACTTTGAAGCAAAAGGTTATTATGCGGCTCTGTCACCAGATGGCAACACACTGGCAAGCGCAGATACTGCGGATGCAATATTTTTGTGGGATGTTGCCACAGGAAAACTTCTGAAAACTTTAAAGGGACATATAGGCGGTATTAATACTATAGCCTTTTCTTCAGATAGTAAAACGCTTGCGAGTTGCAGTAGAGACAGCACTGTGATTTTATGGGATTTAACGTAGTAGGAATTATGCATCAAAAATAGATTAGGAGGACATGAACATGCAAAAACCGCAACACTACACACAGTGGAGACTTTCCCCAGGTGCCAAAAAACGCATCGGCAAAGGGGGAATAAATGAAATAAAGTATTTTCCGGATGGCACACGACTCGCTGTTGCGAGCACAATAGGTATCTGGATTTACGATGTACAAACATGCAAACCGCTTGAACTGATTACGGGACACACAGGACCTGTCAATTCATTGGTATTCAGTCCGGATGGGGGAACGTTTGTGACCGCGAGTGATGATAGGACTGCACGTTTGTGGGATGCCAATACAGGACAACACAAAATAAGTTTCATCGGACATACGGAGGCTATCAACTCCGTCACGTTCAGTCCAGATGGTGAAAGACTTGCCACTGCAAGTGACGACAAAACGATTGGTCTCTGGAACCTGCATACGGGAGAACAGATAGCAAAACTTGAGGGGCATACGGAGAGCGTTTTTTCAGCAGTTTTTTCGCCAGATGGAACAGCAATTGCCAGCAGTGAGGCGTTCGGTGAAGGAGGAGGTATTCGAATATGGGATGTTCAAACAGGTGAATTGCTTAAACACTTTACTGAAGAAACAGATTGGGTAGAATATATCGTTTATAGTCCTGATGGTAGTATGTTTATTAGTCGAGATGGCTGTGGAGAAATTAATTTCTGGGATGCTAACACAGGTAAAAAACTGAAAACGTGTGAAGCAGAAAGTTGGATGGGTGATTTTTCCCCCATTACATTTGCTTCTGATGAAAATTCATTCGCTACTGGAATCCATGGCGGTGATGTTTGTCTTTGGGATATTGACACTGGAAGACTGTTAAAAAGATTTGAACTTGAGAAGGATTTAGATTCTTGGCCGTCTTCTATAGCATTTTCACCCGATGGTGAAACGATTGCTTGCGCAAGTGAGGAGGGCACGATTCGGTTTTGGGACGTAAACACCAGCAAAATCTTAGAAACGATTTTGGATCATTCTCTTCATTGTTCTTCTACCCAAAAAACAAAAGGAAAACGCTCTCCACGAAAAACAGTAGGAGACCGTCATCCTTCTCAACGCACTTATTCTGTTGCCTATTCTCCAGATGGCAACACACTCGCGAGTAGCTATGGGACCGAAATTCTTATGCGAAACTCAGAGGCCGGTGAAATCCAAGCAACCATCACATATTCTTGGGAGATTCATCGTCGTCCACAGCAAAATGTACTTGCAATCGCACATTCATCGGACGGTAAAATACTTGCAAGTGCTGAAGATACAACAAAAGCGCGATTATGGGATACTCAAAACGGAAGGTTCCTTGGCTCCTTCGTTGGGCATAAGGAAAGTATATCGGCAGTGGCATTTTCGCCAGACAGTCGCATACTTGCTACTGGCAGTCATGACAACACAATCCGCTTATGGGAGGTTCGTATCGGTGAACTGTATCTCATTGGCGATCTTTTGTTTACACTCACCGGACATACAGATAATGTGTGCTCTGTAGCGTTTTCTCCGGATGGAAACAACCTCGCCACAGGCAGCTGCGACAAGACAGTCCGATTGTGGGATGTCTGCACCGGAAATCACCTGAAAACCTTTACTGAACACACGGGAAGTGTTTATGCGGTGGCATATTCACCCGACGGTAGCATACTTGCCAGCGGCGGTAGAGATGGCGCACTCCACCTGTGGAACAGTCAGACAGGCGAACTATTAGAAACTCTTAAAGGACAAACGCAGAACATATTTTCTGTTGCATTTTCTCCCAATGGCAATGTGATCGCTTGTGGGGACAATGGTGCAATTCATTTTTGGGACGTGCAAACAGGAAAACTACTGGATACCTATAAGGGACACACAGACGTTGTGGACAGTCTTGCGTATTCACCAGATGGCGAAACGCTTGCAAGTGGCAGTAAAGATGGGACAATTCTTTTGTGGGATCTTGAGAATCCACTATAAATCAATAAGGCATGGTATCTGTTTTCTTGCAAAACGCGCTAAAAGTGCATCCATGAATGTGTTTATATGGCATCCACAGCGAATTTAAGAATACGAAAATAAATTGAATTAATGCGGTAATGATGTCTTAACATCTATAAAAATTAGAACCAACACTTCCGTTCGTTCTAATTCTAAGGAGAATAATAAATGAAGACTACATTTCAAATCAGCTTCTTTCTTATCCTATTGGTATTCGCAAGTTGTATAAATATCAATGTCAACAAACATCCGAAAGAATTGAAAGCAGTTAAGGTAACCTCACCTCCAGTAATTGATGGTAATTTAGACGATGCTGTTTGGAAAAAAGCACCACGTGGGATTGATTTCGTCGATAGAAATGCAAACAATGAAACTGCGCAAGACCAAACTGTTATTAAATTAGTTTATTCAGATAAAGCGATATATTTAGCATGGTATTGTTACGATGAAAAACCGGATCAAATAGTTACAAATGTGACTGAAGATCAGGTTCGACCGTTCAACGAAGACTGGATATCCTTTACGATTGATCCTTTACATACACATCAATTCACAGACAGAATATTTTTCATGTCAAATCCGAATGGTATTAAGTTTGTCAGCCATCCGCCATTCAATGTTCTTATAGATGAAGTTCCTAAACTGTGGAACGTAGCTGCCAACATCGTTGAGGATGGATGGATTGTGGAGATGGAGATTCCATGGGACTTGTTGAATTATCCAGAGACAACTGAACCGATTGAGATTGGGATTAATTTTGACCGCGGGCACGCCAGAACAGGTGCAAATACATGGTGGTCAAAGGTCGGATTTATTGAAGATGACAGAGTAGACGGACATTGGGTAAATGTATTACCTCCGCCGAAATAGATCAATCTCTAAGGACAGTAAGGGAAACTGATTCCATCTTATAAAGTCAATTATAATGAAATCTAAATTGGTTAGATGGATCAATGCCAAATGCGCTAATGGTATTCAGTGTTGATTCACAGTGTATGAATAATTATGGGTTTGCTATATAAACCAAAACAGAGGTTTTGACAATATGAACGGACAAAAACCAGAACCGTACACGCAATGGGGGCTTCCCCCAGGTGCAAAAGCACGTCTCGGCAAAGGCGCAATTGGATGGCTCCAGTACTCGCCAGATGGTAAGCAACTTGCTGTCACCGGTCCTCTGGGGATCTGGTTATACGATGTTCACACCTGCACAGAAGTTGCTCTTCTAAAATCTGAACTGGATGACAGAACAACCGAACCTCCGCTTTCGTGGGCTGGCACAACCCTTGTCAACCTAAATTGGGATAACACAATTTCGCTATGGGGTATTCATACCAGACAACGTCAAATTAACCCTGCGAATCACACAGAAGAGGTTTACGATTTCGCACTGTCGCCAGATGGAACTATCTTGGTAACCGGCGGAGATAATAAAAACATTCAATTTTGGGATTGCCGTACAGGTCGTTTTCTCTTTTCTGCTGTTGGGCATACACAAATGATCAATGCATTAGCATTTTCCCCGGATGGTAAGGTTCTTGCAAGTGGTGATGACAAAACTATTCGGCTTTGGGATGCCCAAAATGGTAGGCATCTTTCCACCCTCTCTGCAAATGAAACTGAAATCTGGATGTTGGAATTTTCTCCAAACGGCATAATTCTAGCCAGCCGAAATACGAACGAAACCATTGACTTGTGGGATGTGGAAACAGGCGAGAAACGTCAGACCTTTACAAATTTGGGTAATCAGGGTCATTTTAGATTTGCACCTGATGGTACCCTTATCGCCACTGGGAGCAACGATAATACCGTTCGGATCTGGAATGCAGATTCAGGGACTGAACATGCAAGACTCACGGGGCATACAGC
>JAPPMR010000666.1:0-1607 GCA_028818995.1 Candidatus Poribacteria bacterium
ACTACATAACCTAAATATTTTTGTGGAATTTGCGCAACCACACGGCGCTGAATGGCGTGGCTGAGGTGTGGGGAGTTGGGGAGATTTCGGGTGCTTCAGTTTCCAGTCCTCTAAAAATCTTTGTGCTGGCGAGGGCGGAATCGTTTTGATGAACGATAGGGAACTCTATGAACGCGCTTGGGCACTCCACAACTGCGGTCGCACACCGCCTGACACAGAATCCGACAATATAGAACCGTTCGGTGCCAATTTTAGAATGACAGAATGGCAAGCAGGGATCCTTCTTTCACGCTTAACCCGGCTTGAGGCTGAAACTAATCATAGACACATGAATATGCGGTGGTTAGACGGTTGGTTCGGTGAAATTCCGGGTATCCAGGTAACACCACTTGATCCACGCGCAACCCGATGTGGTTCCCACGGTTACAAGACAATCTTTGATTCTGAAGAGTTTGAAGACATATCACGTGGAACTTTCATCGGTGCGATGCGTGCCGAAGGCATACCTATCGGATATTGGTATAGCACACCGATGTATCGCGCATCGTTCCTATCTACTAATCTTTTTGGCAGTGACCTTGATTTTTCAGATGTTCATTGTGCCGAAACCGAAAAAATATGCCAATCAGGACTTGCCTTTGGTCAGAATGTTTTAATGGGAACAGAGGAAGATATGGAAGACATTATTAAGGCGGCAATCAAAATCAGACGTAATGTAGGTGAATTAAAGGAAGGTTAATAATTACAATCTTTATGACATAAGGTGGAGGTTAACAACGAAAAATTGTATTTTTTTACAATTTTACTATCCTTTTTACATGTCAAGGACTCTATAGTGTCAAAGCATCTATGATAAGGAGATTTGAAAATGAGTAATGAACGTGAAACCCAAAAGGAAGTTCGGAGAATTGTCCGAATGTTAGAGGCAACAACAAGACATCTTGAAAAGGCTTCTATATTAGACGGTTTGTCCAGTGGAGAAGCAAGGTGCATCCGCCAATTCAACAATGCCCTGGCACGACTATATGATTTAGAGGCACTGCAAGGAGGGTTGTTTGATCCCTTAGACGAGGATTCATCTGTTGGTGACATCGGTTATGCATACCATCAAGTTGCCACATACCTCAAAGAAGGCATGGGATTTGATTTCGACCTCGATTTTCAGAAAGAGAAGGAAACGATCGGTAATGTTATGAAAGATGTTGGCGAAGTTGTTAGTCGTTCTATCTTCAGTATGAGGGAAACGGATTCGGAGGACGATGAATCTTCGGAATCTACAATTGAAGTCGTTGAAGTAGAAGATGATGAGAAACCCGATCCCGTTGAACCGCGCCTCAATAAATTAGAGGAACAGATGGAAACTGTCGTTGAGATTCTTCAAGAGCTTCAATCTAAAAAGGGTAAAAAGGAAAAAAGGATGATTAGAAGCAGCACGGACGCTATTCGCGCATGATGAAGTGTTGGATGTTGTTCAGCAGTGGTATTGTGTCAAAAGCGCGCTTTGAGACAACCGATCTAAGGATAATCCTACCTGTTAGGAAAATGCTGAATAAAATTCTAATTCTTCATTATAGCGCGCCGTAAAAAGGAAGTCCAGTTGCTAATCT
>JAPPMR010000666.1:1617-15103 GCA_028818995.1 Candidatus Poribacteria bacterium
CCAATGCTTAAACGAGTACATCCGCTGCCCAAAAGATAAACCCAAAATCGCCCATAGACTACCCATAACAAACTCGCCCAACATTGCACCAAAAAACAAGGGGAGTGCCTTACGGTACGCTCCAATTCCGCCGTGTCGAACAAGTATGGACTTTATACACCATGCCAAAAACACAGGAAACCAAAGCCTGCCGAAATTCCAATTGCCTGCAAGCGGATAGGCGAGTGGGTGTAATTGCCACCAGATAAACCGTAACCGCATAAAGAGGGTGCTCAATGTGAGGACAATGCCAAAACCGAAGAAACCGAGATGTCGCCATTCTGTTTCACTGGGAAATGTCAGCCAACGTTGTAGGTCGTTAAACGCTTCTTGTCCACGCCATGTCCCTAAACTACCGTGTAGATAGCCAGCGTGTAGGAAAGCCACAAACCCAATCATTAGTCCAATAACGGTTGATCCCCACATCACCCAAAGCAATTGACGACTGTTGATTGCCCCTTTTTCTGCTAATTTAAAGCCTTCAAGTTGATTTGGCATCGGTTGTGAACGATAGTTGCGGGTAAACCCGTATAGGAAAGAGAACCCTGTTAACGTTTGTGCCCCAATCTTCCTTGAACCGAAAAGTGAAGTTAAGAAAAAACTGGGACCGGCACGATAAAAATCTTGTGTTGGCGTTCCAAGTTCTGCACGCATCCGAGTGAAAGCCAATACCAGTATGAAATGAATACTGAAGAACCCGAAAATTCCCCACCATGACATGCCTGCTTTCAGGCAAAATCCAAATACAATAGCAATACTAATCAGAAATCCTAAAAACGCACCGCGATACCCTATCGGTTCACTTGACGAATCAAGGTCAGTTTTCATGCCAATAATATTGCAGAATACTTTCCATAAATGCTTATGTGTTATCCAGAGCGCAAAGAAACACAGTCCGAAGTATGCGCCAAGTGATTGCATATCAATGTGCGGGTAACCCGGTGTCTGATTCATACCCGACATAGACCCGAAAATGAGTTGTGCCTTCCAAAATAGATAGAATACCCAACAAGATAACGACAAATCAAGCGGCATTAAAAAACCGATACCGATGGCATAAGGGTTCAAGTGAATAGGGGTTGAACCAATAGCATTGAAGGGTTTTTCAGTGAACATCCGACCAATGTCATGCCGAATAGGAATTCCAGGTACGAAAGGGAAAAGGAAATTGAGACCGTTTAACAAATCAAGCCCTAATCCTACACCGAAGCCAACCCAAAGGAGGCGATTGCGATAGAATACGTTTCCTTTCGTCATTTCAAATGGGAGCAATATAATCGGGTAACTCAGTTTTTCGTGCTCAATCCACTGCTTTCGGAGAATAGCACTTAGCATTATCATTGAAAAAGCGAGTGCAGAAAAGAAAAGTAACCAGAACAGGACAGGCGTGAGCCATGCCCGAATGTGATCTATTTCAAACAGGTTAGATGTTCCTTCGTAATAACCTGTTAAAGCGTGGCGATCCATCACTGCAATCCAGTCAGGAATGTATCGAAAAAAGAGAGATTGCCACTCATTCTCCGGTGTAGCAAACCAACTAGCATGCCCAAGAATACACATCGTTGCCTGCAACAGATCATGTCCACAGACAACACATGCAAGCGTTACCATGACGTACGCAGTCAACATTTCCGCTTGTGTAAGCTGCCATTTTGGGAGGTATCGTGTTAGGAATAGGTTACAGATTGCAACAAGGAAAAGCGTAAAGACAGCGTTGAAAAAAATCGCCATCGTGGTGGGATATTGTGTTGTCCACACAGTTTCTGTCTGAACAACGAGGTATATATTCAGGGGAAGCGATAGCAGACCTATAGTTATGGCTCGCCATGTAATATTTTCGGTTGATACGCGTGGCGGTTTGTCCATAAGTCTGTATCATTGTTTTTGATGAAATTTAGAAAGCTCGCTCAACGCCATAAAAAATCTGTGATCGTAATGGTGGATCAAGTGGAAACGCGAGTTCAATCCGAAAGATGCCTGCATCGCTTACCTGAGAAACGCTACCGCGTAATCCAAATCCTATGCTCGGTTTAACTTCTTTTATATCAAATGTATTATAACTATCCCAGATGTAACCAATATCTGTGAAAACGGTCGCACTCAAAACGAGCCCAAGATCAACGACGCGGTCTTTAATAAATGGCTTAGCAAAGAATGTAGCAACCGTGGTCAGACCGTCATTCATCTTTCTAAAGAAGTCCCCGCCACAAACGGTCCGACTTTCTAAACTTAGCACCATCATCTTTTCGCCATTAAACTGTCGAAGTCCGTATCCACGTAAACCGTTGGCAGCACCTAAGGTGACTTGGCTTTCACCGCGCCAGCCAAACTGCATCTCCGTTTTAAATTGCGCGACAAACGTCTGTTGCAAATCAAATAAGCCATTCTCACGAAATCCTGTATCTACTCTATAAATGTCACCAGTGTTGAACACATCTCGAAAAAATAACGCAGTTCGTGCTTGCAGAACAGAACGTTCAATCTGGTTAGTAAAACTTGTTGATAATGTGATGAGTGCTGTACCAAAAAACCTGTTTTGATTTACAAAACCACCATTAACACCAAGAATTGTATAATATTCGGTGCGCTCAGAACCGTATAATGGAGAAGCATATCCAAAGGAAGTGCTGAATTGAGAACCTGAGATAAAATCTTCCTCTCCCCCCATTCCTCTGAGGAACCGTGTTTGATGGAAACCGACATTTCTACGCCCGACAGTAATGCCTACGCGTTTGATGTTACGATTAGATGGAGACGCTTCTGAAACCCTGATAGATTCAATAGGCAAGTAGGTTGTCTGGTGTGAGTCAAACCAAAATCCTAAATAGTTTTGGTGATGGCGGTCTCCAAAATATTGTGATATATTAGCAGATGTTTTGTGGAGTGTTTGCTCAAAAATATCTGTTTTTTCTCCGTTTTCGTACCATCGCACTTCATTTATCAATTCAGAGGTGCTGAAACTTGCACTCCAACGGCTTTTTAAGGTGTATTGTGGTCGTTCCAATAAAACACGCCATGAATCACCTTCACGCTTCTGAACGTATTGACTATCGAAGTTCCAGTGAGAATTGACAAGACGGGGCATCCTATATTTCCAAGTAAAAAGCCCACGAGTTTTTTCTCCAGCTTCAGTAATTCGTTCATATCGAATTTGCCCTGCCTGTCCAGACCCGAAAATATTCGCTTCTCTGACTTGCGCAAGGAAATACCCACTTTGGTTGTTAATTCCTGGGTCGATCGCACCAGTAATAGAAAAAAGTTCTGTAACGGTAACATGAATTGCGACACTTTCAGATTCTGCATCCCATCTCGGCTCAATCTTTGCGGCACCGATATAACGTTTCTGCCTTAGAATCCGTTCGCTTTCTTTTTTATCCGCTTCAACGTAGATATCGCCTTTCTGAAACAACAATTCACGCAAAATAACATTATCTTTTGTTTTTGTATTCCCCGATAGTGTAATCGTGTCAATTGTTCCTTCGTCTATCTCAATACTGATATAAACACCATCCTCAAACTTTTTTGGAGATTCGGTCACTCTTGCATAAATGATGCCTTTATTGTGTAAAAAACGAGCAACCTTTTCAGAATCCTTTTTCAACATCTCAGCATCAAAAGATTTTCCAACGCTTGTTTGCATCAGATTCTGTATTTCTTCTTTTGAAAATGTGTGATTTCCCTTGATTACGAGACTACGGACAACATCCGCTTGATTGCCAAAAACAGGTTGTGCGTTGATACAAAGTATCATGAAAAACAAAAAACTATAGTGTATGCAAGTAGCAAACTGGCGCATATAAAGACAGACGGGATTGTAAAAACGGCATATTCCCTTGAAATTTACCATTATGCTTCACCTGCAGTAAATGTGCTGGCACGGTTAGAAAGAAATCCTTCCAGAAGTAAGAGGCAAACTGCTAAAATAAGCAATTCACCCCAAATTTCCCTGCCATGTCTTTGGATGTCTAACGCTTCAGTGTCCAACTTACCTGTTTCATTCGTTGAACCAGCTTGTGCGTTGACGCGTTCAGATGCTTGTTGCAGAGGAATTGAAGTCAAATCGGCTTCAGCAGTTGAAGTATTTACAGCAAAAAAGTCTCGGAATAGTCTATCCTGTGCTTTTACATCTACTTGATAGATACCAGGGAGTTCTGTCGACTCAAAACGCAACGAACCGTCTTCACTGATTGGAACCGCTGTCATGGCATTTTCATCTGATGATTCAAGTCTTTTAATCCACGCACGCCCCCCAGAATTTTGGGGATAACTGGCTGTATACGCCTCTCCAACGTTTATATTTTTCTGCGTGTTACTTCGCATAACATAAAGCACACTATGTTGAAGAAGGGGTAAGAAATAAGGATTTACAAGTAGTTCATTATTAGATTGTTGCTGGAGTCCGCAGTTGAAAAATAAAATATGGTTTTTCCCATCACGCCGTTCTATGAGAAACGGCGTATCATCCCCAAAACGTGCAATAACAGTGGCATCAGGTGCAGGGGTAACCGTCATACTTTGGTAAAATTGCGGGCCGTATTGACCTGAAAGGATGTTCTCTGAAAAAATCTCAAAGATGGGATGCGATTCCTCATATTTGCTGACCTGTTGCGGTATCTGCCAAATAATCGGTTGACCGAATTGAGCGGGTATCCATGATAGGTTATAATTAGTTGTACCGAATACAATTATACTTTTCCCTTGACGGACGAACTCACGTAACTGTGCTCCAGCCTTTGGAGAAATTTTGGGAACATCAGCAAGGAGGATAACATCGTATTCTTCAAGTGGAAACGTCTCAAATTCTACGGGAGTGCACGCTGTGGGTTGTATCATAGATGATTGTGCTGGTGCTTCTGTCGTTTGTTTGCTTACCAATGGATTCAAAACCAATTTTAGATATTCTGTTTGGTCGCCAACACAAAGCACACGAATTTCACCGAGTGCTTCAAGAGCGAAATATCGCCGATTATCCACATTCAAGCGGTCATCGGTTAACTCAAAAAATCCAGTATGTGTTCCCGGTGTTGAAAAAGTATGTGTTAAAGTGGTCACTATTGATTCATCTGCTGTAGCAGAAAATGTCTGCGTTTTCCTTTTCTGATCTCCCACATAAAAAGTAAGTGTTGTTTGTGCTATAGGCGTATCAGAATAATTTCTAATCGTGGTATTCAAGTGAAATGGCAAATCAACGCCGATTAGTTGATGAGAGGGTAGGATTTCTTCAATATTTGTATTATGTGGAATTCTTTCACTAACCGGTAATAGGACAATTCGTGAACCGGATTGATTCGGGATCATTTCCCAATTGTTCCAACCGTTCTGAGCAAAATCGGATATTAAATACAGTTCTTTATTTTGTTGAGTTGACTCGGAGAGAATTTCGTGTGCAAGTTCAACGCTTGGTTGTACATTTGTAGCGCGATAAGATACTTCCGCGTTTTGAATTGCTGCTACAACACTTTCAACGTCAGGGGTGAGTTGTCGAAAGATAGGTTGTGGAATATCTGACATTAAAATGAGACTGGCAGAATCCCCATGCCGCAGCGAACGAAGCACATCAATTGCTAAGGTTTTTGCTTTTTCAAACCAAACACCGTCAACATCTCGATAGTCCATGCTGTAAGAGTTATCTAAAACAATTACGACATCGGTCTTAGCTCTCACAGCAGCAAGAGGAAGACCAAGGGTGAGAAAGGGGCGTGCCAAAGCGAGGGCAATAAGTGCCACAATTAACATCCGCAAAAGCAAGATCAGAAGTTGTTTAAGTTGGAGCCGACGTGCATTTTGGCGATGTGCTGCAACCAAGAACATCAAACTGCTAAAGTCTACAGTCACCGCTTGACGGCGGTTCCACAGATGAATAAGCAACGGAATTGCGGCAGCCAATAAGCCAAAAAGAAAAAATGGGTTAAGAAAAGCCAATCGTAATCTGCTCCTGCTTATAGATATTATACCAATTCTAATAAATAAAAATCCATTATGGAAAATTTATGGGAACAATATAATTGGAAAATATCCTCTGTAGGAGCGACCTCCCGGTCGCGACCGGGAGGTCGCTCCTACTGAATCTACACCGAGAATGATACAATATATATTAGAAATAGTATTACTTGCAAAAGTGATTATTCTTTAATATCTATTTCAAGTTGATTGAGGGTGCGAAAAACGCCTTCAGTATATTCTACCAACGTCCCAGATTCTAATACATTTCCCTGAAGTTGAATGTGATTCGCGTCGGCGATTTCCTGTCCTAATGTAGGATCCATTTGAGCCCATTTCCCTACGTACACTTCTGGCCAAAAATGAAAATAAAACGCATCTTTAAAAAAAACTAATCCTGAACAGATTCGTGCTGGAATTCCGACTGAACGCGCCATCGCTATCAGCAGGACAGTATGTTCTGTGCAATCCCCAGAAAGCGATTCAAGCGTTTTCAGTGATGAGTTGAAGCCACCAGTTAATTTTTTTTCAGTAATAGATTTGTGAACCCATTTGCACAACTTCTTTGACGCACGCCAAGAATTTACCTCACCATCTAAGATTTCCACTGCTTTTGCTCGTATGTCTGGATGAGTTGCCTCAATAAATGCAGTTGCCGTAAGAAAAGTTTGGAGATCAGAATCCTTAACCGGTAAATCAACACAATTCTCGTCTTCTACTTCTGGAATTTCAATAGAAAGAGTTCCAGACCGTTCAGAATTCAACTTAAGTTTTTGGTGGTCTTTGGTCATAATAGCTTCCTTGAGACTGCCTTTTGAGAGTTTTACACTACCAACAAACCGAGATACTCCAAGTTTTGGTTTTTTGCCTGTAGGGACAATACGAGTTCTTAAAATAATATCAACTTCTTCAACTGCACCAAGGGCAGTTTCTCTATCTGTTTTCATTGCCACCATAGATAGTCCCATCATATCTGTCACGGATTTGTAGGTTGTACCATCAGGTGTAACCCACAAACGCGTGTTAATGCCTCCCATAATGTCCATCCTTTGATTAAGGACATAGACCTGTTTTTCTTCAGATTGATAGTTTAAACTTGATTCTTCTAAAACGCTGAGTTCAGTTTTTATGGATTGCAGTAGATCGAAACTAAAGGTATTGTAGTTGAGTTTTTCACCAATTTTCATTTGGTCTTTGGATAACAAAAAGTTTACTGCTACAGCATCAGAGATCGTATTTTCAGGAACGGGAATTTCTGATTCCGTTGTTTGACCGTTCAGTGTTATCGTGATGTATGCCACACCATCTTGAATTTTTCCCTCAACTTGCTTCAGTCCTGATTCATTAGAAGTTGAGACAAAATAGCGAGGCATAAAATTGGAATCCAAGTACTCAATGCGGTTTATCTCCATTTTCATGTCATTGCCAAACCCTTTAAACTGCATCACCATATCCATTCTACTTCGAATCATTTCCTGCCCTTGATGCGCGGCTTTTTCCAAAAATATATGCATGTGTCCTATTTTCATGCCCATCATAGTAAGGTCATACCAGTATTCTTCAGGCTGTTTTAACATTTCTTCAAATTTCAATTGTTCAGTCTCCGCAGCTTCGCAAATTGAGCATATAACCGTCAATAATAGCGCAGATATACAGACGAATTGTGATAATTTCATAGTTATTCTCCTTAAGTAACTTGAATTTGGTTTTCAAATTTGTTCCTTATATTCCACTCAATTAAGTCAAGGTTGCCATCGCAACCGTATGTGTGTTTCGTTGTTTAACCTTTCGATAATTTCCAAAAACTTCCATAAAATTGCGTTTGATGAATTTTCGTAGTCCAGAAATAGTTACGACGTATAGTCTTCCATTCTGTTTAAGATGTTGCTTTGCATCTATAAAAAATTTCTGCAGGAGTTCTTTACCAACATTGGCAGGTAGGTTAGAAGCAATAACATCAAATTGAACCTCAGGCAGATGACTAAATCCATTGCTTAATAAAACATGACAGTTTTGGAGTTGATTCTGTTGCACATTTTTGCGTGCATATTCTACTGCGACAAAATCTTTGTCCACCATGTAGACATCTACCGTTTCTTTACACTTTGCCATAGACACACCAATGGCACCGTACCCACATCCGAGGTCAAGACATGTGTCGCCTTGTTCAATTTCCAACAACTCAGTCAACATTTGAGTGCCTGCGTCTATTGCTTTTGGTGAAAATAGTCCCCATGTGGTGGTAAAGGTCAGGTCGAATCCGCGCAATTTTGTTTCAAATATCATTTCCGGTTGTTTATCTGATGTCATACTTAGGAGTTTGCTTCTACCACTTTATTAATACACCGAGTGTGTCTCCGGGTGTATTCCATAGCAGGTCAAAGGCTGCTTTCGCTTCTGTATATTGAAAACGATGCGTAATCATTTCAGATGCGCGGATGTCACCGTTCTGTATTTTTTGTAGCGCACGGGCAGCAATATTTGCGCGTGGTTCATCAGTAAGGATGCCAGCAACAAGCCGTTTGCTCATCATCTTTGACGAATGTAAAGGTAACGGTTTTTGTTGGTAGAGTGCAATCAGTTGAATAATTCCGTATTGTCGCACCATATCCTGCGCTTGTTCAAACGACTTAACGCCTGCATGCCCACCGACACAATCTATTACTAAATCTGCACCTTTCCCATCTGTAAGACGCCGAACTGCTTGGATAGGGTCCTCTTCTTGAGCGTTTATTGACACATCAGCACCGAGTTTGAGTGAAAGCTCACATCGCAACGGCAGTGCATCTACAGAGATAATCCGTTCAGGTGAATAACTACGCACGACCTGCATCATCAAACTACCAACTAAACCTTGCCCTAAAACAACGACTGTATCACCCTCTTTTACACCTGATGAGTCTGCCCAAGCAACAGAACTGGTTGCAAGTGGTAGAAAAGTTCCTCCTTCAAAACTGACATCTTCAGGAAGTGAAACGATGCGCCCATCAGTTGCGTTCGGTTCAGCAATTACATATTCGGCATGTGGTGCTACAACCATTACCCTATCACCAACATCATAATCTGTAACCTGATCTCCGACAGCATCCACTGTTCCAGTAAGGGAATATCCCATAATTGAAGGTGAAACCGCTTCTTCAAGGATATATCGTCTAAAAAGTTCAGAACCACGACTGATTAAGGTTGTATCTGTTTTTACCCGTATTTGGTTTGTGCTTATGTCTGGAATCGGCACCTCTTCTAATTGGATATTGCCGAAGCCTTCTGGTTTGGTTACCCGAAACATGTTCTAATCTCCAAAGTTTTTCCTGTCAGGGAATGGAATAAAGTATTATCCTTTCTGTTGTAAACGCTGTACTAAATCTTCACGACTAATAGGTTTATTTAAATCCATTAAATAGATGTGGAAGTTATCGCTTCTATCGGAAACAAAAGCTATGTAACGCCCGTCAGATGAAAATGCCGGTTGAATAGACCTGCCGATGTCGTTTGTGATTCTACGTTCATTTTTCCCGTCAGTATCAATAAGGTGAATTTCCCAATCCGCATCTCTTGCTGATACATACGCTATTGTTTTTCCATCGGGCGACACTGTAGGATTGTAACAATCGTAGCGATTTGGATTAAAATGTTTTTCATTTTGACCATCAATCTCCATTGTATAGAGTTGGTGCACGTCATTTCGTGAGGAAACAAACACAATGCGTTTCCCGTTTGGAAAGAAGGCGGGACTTCCTTCGTCAGTTTCATTGTGTGTAAGACGTTTTGGTTTGATTTTTTCTGGCGTGATTTGTGCAAGGTTGAGACCGTTTAAATCAAGAAGATATAATTCCAAATTTCCATCAGTATTTGATTCGTAGACAATTTGATTGCCTGAAGGAGAGGAACGTGGGACGCGTACACCGAAACTGATTGGAATAACGGAACGAGTAATCTTGCTGTGGATATGTGTTACGTTGAAACCTGTATAAATAGGGGTTGAACCACTACTTTGAAGGACAATTTTAACTTCTCTTGATGATTTGGGTTCACTGCTATAGAATATATGATTCGGAGTTTTTAGATATGCTGGTGAGTCGTCATTGAAATCTGTCGAGTAGGTTACACGGCGTTGAATCCGTCCGTTCAAATCCATCAAATAGATTTCACCATTATCAAGACGAAAAGAGGCAAAGGCAATTTGTGTGCTATCTGGAGAGAAGATAGGTGAATAGTTATCGGAATTACCGTGTGTAAGTTGTTTTGTCTTATAACTATCTCCCGCCAGTTCTATAATTTTTTGCAAGACTTTGGAGTCTGAAGTGCCTTTTTGAACAATGTTGAGTATACGAAATGCCGAATCTCTATCACCAAATATGAGATAGGTACGTGCCAATTCAAGTCGAACATCGATCCGTTTTTCTGGTTGCCCAGTATAAAACTGCGAGGCTGTTTGAAACTGCTCAATTGCATCATTATGACGCCCTAATTCATTATACGCTTTTCCAAGCAGCATTCGTGCTTTTGGATTTTTAGGGTCTGTCTCAATAAAAGCCTCCAATTTTCCCGCAGCCTCTCGTGGCATACCAGAATGGATAAGTGCTTCGATTTTGTTCAAGGAGTTTTCTTGACACCCCAGGAATACCAATATTGCAAGAGATAAACTGCAGGGAAAAATAAATGCGCAATTCAGTTTTGCTTTTCGGGTTGCTCTTAACATATCGAGCCAATTCATTGTAGATAAAGTAACGTTTTCAGTATAATTGGATATTTCGTTTTTTCTGAAGTGAGGGGTGTTTTACAGAAATTTTGCGTTTTAATCCGTTTCTAACATGTCTATGTTGGATTTACGCCTACCACGCCATCCGGCACTTACCGCGTATATCCAACATACTATTGCCTGTATAGACGAAGTGACTTTTAGAATCCAAGAAGGACGAAACATTAATTTTTTTCCGCTATCAAGTGTCCAGAGATGAACAGAACGATCAGAATCTGTTTCCGTATTTGTATTATCATTTGTTTGAGTTTCAGTTTGCGCAATGGGCTGAAATCGGATTAAATCTTGCCATCCCCTGACCGGATAGGAATTGATATAGAAGATAGCAATTGCCGAGACAAAAACAAATAAAATTATGCAACCTTTAACGAATTGTCCCAAATATATTTGTCCAAGTCCGGGGAGAAGTGCTGATAATACCATCGCAGAATAAGAACGAGTTTGAACGGATGGATCTTGTTTCTTTACAGAAATGTCGTCTGAGCGAATATCGGATGTGGATTCTTGCATCAATTAAGTTTCTCCTTGCGCAACAAGATAAACACCGATACAGATAATAATCGCCCCAATTATGCGAACTCTAGGAATAGATTCTTTGAAGAACAACCATGAAAATGGTATTGTCAGGACATATCCCAAACTCAACATTGGGTAGGCGATACTCAGCTTAACACGCGAGAGAATGACAAGCCAGACGAATGTTGTGAAACCGTAGATTGAAATACCACCAATCACATAGGGATTCAAGATGACTTGTGTTAATTTCGGCACCAATTCACGAAAATTGATAACTCCTACCTTACTGACTCCCTGTTTTAGTAAGATTTGTCCCATCACTGTTAATAAAACATTGAAAAAAAGCAATATATAGTCTTTCATATCACTATTATACCACATGTGGAAGTGTTTTGCAATTTTGGTAGACATAAATTCAGAACCATTCAAATTTCTGTTGCTTTTTGTTTAAGAAATCGTTACAATTTTTAGACAAGGAGGAGAATATGGTTGAACTCACACCAGAAGACATTGGATTTTTCAGAGACAACGGTTATTTGATTAAACGGAACGTGCTCAACCCTGAACTCATGGAACGAGCACGGGCGAAGTTATGGGAAGGCGCGCCGGAAGGAAAACTCCGCGAAGACCCAGAAACATGGGTCGGTCCCTTCAAAGTTGAAGAAGAGAACGAGGATAATTCAAATCGGCGAAAAGGTTTTCGTTGGAACTACCGTGAACCCGGCGGCGAAGATTGGATGGTCAAACTGCTTGCAACTGATCCAAATGTCTGGCGAATGGCAGAACAGTTCTTAGGTGAAGGGAACTTGGTAATACCTGAACGCGTGCGTGGTATTTATTGCACGTTACCCTATGGGGATGTTCCGAAAAAGTCAATAGGATGTCATGTTGATGCACATCCGTTCCATCTTGGCGTTGTTGGCTATATTGACGATGTTCCACCAGAAGGTGGTGGGTTTACCGTTTGGCCAGGAAGCCATAAAGTATTCTATTACGATTACAAATCGCAATATAAGAACGAACCGACTCCGCAATACGATGTTGATCGTGAACGACTCAGTAGAGAACCGGGTGTAGATTGCTACGGCAATGCGGGTGATATTGTCTTCTGGCATCATCGCATCGGTCATGCAGCAGGACATAACTATACACGCCAGATTCGTCAGGCAGTGCTATACGATTTCAGAAAAACCGAATTGTCAGAGACACAAGAGGAACCACCTAACGAAGATATGTGGCGAGATTGGCCCGGCATAAAAGCGTTGGAAAAATCTCAGTCTTAGAAAGCGGACACAATTATTATAGAAAAACCCACAGTTACCTTTACATTAGCGAGGTTAGGAAACCTCGCCAGCGTGAGTGTCTGGAGATTGTTGTTGATTGGAATAGTAACACATTTTCGGTTTTTACTATAAAGAAAAACAATTATACGCCTTGATAGGTGCGGTTTCCTAACCGCACCAAACACCAGCGGAAAAAGTGCTTTTCGTTATCTTAACCCTAATTCATTCAAAGTTCCTGCCATCATATTATAAGCAATCTGCGCCTTTTCCATCCGCATGTGTGGAAATGTCTCTACAGAGATATACTTATCGTAACCAACCTTTCCCAAACTCTCAGCAAAAGTTCTAAAATCTAACTCGTCACCCGCCTCACCCGGAATTAGAAATGTACTGTAGGGATACATCCCTGTTACACCTTTGACATGGCAGTGTGCGGTAAGCGGTCCCAACTTTTCGGTAACTTCAGCGATATCTTCTCCCATGTGATAGAAATTGGTGATGTCGTTGAGTGATTTCAGGGCGTCGGAACCCACATGTTCAATCAGAAGCGTGACTTTAGGTGATGAATCTATCGTGGTTGCTTCGTGATTATGGATATTCATCGTAATTCCAAGTTCCTCTGCACGGCGACAGATTGGTTTTAGCACATCAACGAGGAGTTTCCACGCAAATGCATCGCCTTTGTCCCCACCATAGCCTGTGAGGAAGTTGACACCGTGCGCGCCAAGTGCTACCGCCACATCTTGCAGCAGCGCATAGTGATCAATTGCCGACTGCTTGTCTTCTAACGCCAGATGATATAATCCTTTACCAGTAAACGGGTTGATGACAGAAACTTCTAATCCGTGGTCGGTTGTCATTGTTTTGACTTCTTTAAGTAGACTATCTGTCACTTCACCTGAAGGGATGTGTGCTTCTGGTCCGCACATCATCTCAATTGCATCGTAGC
>JAPPMR010000050.1 GCA_028818995.1 Candidatus Poribacteria bacterium
TGCTGGAATCCATCGCAACAAAAACAAACGATGTCGCTGGTGATGGAACGACCACTGCTACGTTGTTAGGTCAGGAGATACTTCACGAAGGTCTTAAAAACGTTACCGCTGGGGCTGACCCGATGCAGTTAAAGATCGGTATAGACAAAGCAGTAAACGCTGCTGTAAGTGCAATCGCTGCCCAAAGTCGCGAAGTTAACACGCATGAAGAAATCTTGCAGGTAGCGTCAATTGCAGCCAATGATCCTGCCAATGATAGCAACATTGGTACTCTCATCGCAGACGCAATAGAGAAGGTTGGGAACGATGGCGCCATAACCATTGAAGAGGGAAGAACCTCTGAAACGACCGTTGACATTGTTGAAGGAATGCAGTTCGACCGAGGATTCCTTTCGCCTCACTTTGTTACAGACCTCCAAGCACAAGTCGTTGAATTTGAGAATCCGTTTATTCTCATTAATACTGGAAAAATCGGTGCGGTTATGGACATTGCACCGATTATGGAAAAGGTCATGCAACTCAGTCGCCCCTTGCTAATTATTGCTGAGGATGTAGAAGGTGATGCTTTATCTGCATTAGTGGTGAATAAACTACGGGGAACGATAGAAGTGGCAGCTGTTAAGGCACCGGGATTCGGGGATAGACGCAAGGAAATGCTGGAGGATATTGCTATCTTGACAGCGGGTCAAGTAATCTCTGAAGACGCTGGCATCCGTTTAGAAAATATCGTCATTGGCATGTTGGGAACCGCTCAACGCGTTACGATTGACAAAGATAACACAACTATTGTCGGTGGTTTCGGTGCAAAAGAGAGCATTGAAGGAAGAGTCGCACAAATACGCACACAGATTGAAGACACGACCTCCGATTATGACCGTGAAAAACTGGAAGAACGTCTTGCGAAACTGGCAGGCGGTGTGGCTGTTGTTAACGTAGGTGCAGCGACTGAAGTAGAAATGAAAGAGAAAAAGGCACGTTGTGAAGATGCTCTCTCCGCGACCCGTGCCGCTATTGAAGAAGGTATTGTCCCTGGCGGAGGGATTAGCTTGTTGCGAGCTATTTCGGGAATTGAAGCGCTGGAACTTGATGGTGACCAAAATACAGGACTCAATATTGTTAGAGAGGCTTTACGTTCTCCTATTCGGGCAATCGCTGAAAATGCTGGATTTGAAGGTGCTGTTGTTCTCGCACAAGTTGAGGGAAGTGAAGGTAACTACGGATTCAACGCGGCTACAGAAGAATACGGTGATATGATTGAATACGGTGTTATTGACCCAACGAAGGTTGTTAGGTCAGCACTACAAAACGCCTCAAGCATTGCCGGATTGCTCCTGACTACTGAGACGTTGATTACAGAGATTGAAGAACCACCCGACTTCTCTGAAGCGGCTGATCCTCATGATGACCACATGTACTAATATCAGTTAAAAAGAGGAATCCCTCACGAAAACCCACACACTTTAAGCGCGTTCTTTGGAGCGCGCTTAATCACTTAAATGCCTATAATTAAAGCTATACCATTTCTAATATATAATGTGTCATTTTCGGGAATATCTTGTAGGAGCGACCTCCCGGTCGCGACCAGGAGGTCGCTCCTACAGAAGAAAGGTCCGTTCAGCAGACAATAACAGTTGAATCTCTTAATGAGAGAGTATTTATTAGAATTGGTATTACAATCGGTAACGAGCAATCATACCACTATCCCAATCACAATCTAAACAGAACATCTCCGTAGGACCCAAGTACTGAATTTTTTTACTGCCACAGGTTGGACATTCGGCAATTTTTTCCACCGTTTCTGGATTTTCCGATTGCTGAAAAATGTTTAAATGGTAAACTTTCATCATGCCTGAATAACGGTGTCCAAGCGGACATCTAATCAGATTCGTTTCTTCATTTTCAAAACGTTCTATCAATTCGCGGAGAAACTTCAGCGGATGATGGCAAATTGGACAAGGATTCGGCACCAATTCTTTTACAACGACAATATCGGTGTCCTCCGACTGAACTGAAATAGGAGGCAATCCGAGTTGATGTTCAAGTCTTTGTGTCTCATCAGATTCTGGTTCTGATGCTTCAAGGAGTTCAGCGACAACTTCTGCATAACTTTCGGGACTGAGTACCACTGCTGTCGGTACCATTGTTCCGCCCTTTAAACTCGAAATAAGCCTATGAATACGTTCTAAAATGGCTGATACCTCCCATATTGGAAAACCTCATAATGATATGACTCAAACAAAATTAGATGGGTTGATCTTCCCGAATTATACTTTTAGCAAACAAAACGCTGCTAATATTTGGAAATTCCTTATTCTCCAGCTGGTTCAGTTGCCAGCAATTCTTCACGAGAACGTGCTAATGAAGAAGTACTTCGTTGTGATCGGTATGTATCGGCTGATTGGCTACGGATTATGATAATGTCGTCACCATCTCGCTCAATCCTATCACCCGACATGAGTGCAGTTTCCAATTTTCTCATACTGGTCAAGAAGTTAATTATTACTCGTCCGGATTCAAGTATATTGATAACCCAGCCATTATCTGTTTTGATGCGGTTAAATTGAAGTGGAATATCAATGGATTGGATCTGATCCACGTTTACAATAAATCCACTTCCTGCAGTGTTTTGATCTGTATTTTCAGCAATTTCGTTCATACCATTTTCGTCTGCCATTTTTGTCCCCTTTTGTAAGAAAATAGGTTTATTCTTGTAATTCTACCTAAAGATATGAATGTTTGTCAACCTATTTATCAAAATGCGTCAGAGGCATTCAATTCCCCATCAGCTTTTACCACCTGCTCAAGATTTTTTTACCGTAAAAGCGATCCCTTTTCACATTTTTTGACTAAAGTGAGCAAAAAAACAAATAACCCGCAATAATTTAAAAAAGTTGACAAAAATTGTGTGTGTGTGTGTACAATTATAAGCAGATTTTGTAAAACTCTTGATATTTGCGCATTTTTTTACAAACAGACTTTCATATCAAGAGAATCACAACGAAGGAGGATATGAACAATGTTTTGGCGCAAAAATTGGCATTGGCTTCTGGCACTCATTGTTGTTATTGGCGTTGGTGGGTTTATTCTTTTTAAACCGAAGACACCTGTCACTGTTAAAAAGGTTTACAAGGTGCCGGACTTTAGTCAGGTTCGCAAGGATACGACCAGTAAAGATGGCGAGACCCCAGCAGAACAAACCTTTGCAGAGAACACAGAAACCCCCGTGGAAAAATTACCGGATGCTGGGGGCGATACCTCCGAAACACCACTTGAATCTCCTGGGGAGAAAGTATCCTTAGAAGACGTTGAGAACACGACAACACCTGAAGCAGACACCGATGATTGGCGAACTGGTGACTACGGTGAATCGCTTTTTGGATACGGTCCTTACCCGAAAATACCTTCGGATTTTCCTGACAGGTATAGGCCTATTTGGACTCACGGTGTTATTAATCTTGCGGGGCTGCCAGATGAAATTCAGGAACATAAACGCGTTGAGGAATTGATGTATCGAGTTCGTATCAAGTTATGGAAACAGGGACGCACCGATATCACATCTATCAGTTTACATCCTACCACAAACAAAGTATATCCACTTACGGCAAATTCGGTAGTTGTTGGGTACGAAGGCACAGGATCTGCAAAACGAGTCTATTATGTCTCTGCAGATCTTAATTTCCCCGCAGATTTATTAGGACGAATCAAGGTTGGTGAAAAACCGCCAGGTATTCAGATAATAGATAAAGATACGGGTGGGTTTAATGTGTATGAATTTTTAGGATTATAATCCACTTGGAGGAATTAAGATGAAAGTTAAAGGCTTTTCTTTACTCAGTTGTTTGTTAGTTTACATAGCTGTCATCCTTTTTACACTTGGCAACGGTCGGATTGGAGAAACACATAATTCGGCGGCACTTGATGGACTTTCAGTTAGTGGTAATACGTTTGCCAATGGTTACCCACTGGGAAATGGAGATATAGATGTTGATATAGGGGGTGCCGGAAGTGGATCTGCCCCAGTAACGGTAAACGATAATCCAACTACTGCGTATTTTCACCTTGTGGTAACAGTGACGGGTAAAAAACCGAAAGGTGAACCAGTATTCGTATACGATGGTAGAATGGTATGGGTAGCTGAAAGTAATACCTATGTTGACGGAGCATCTCAGGCTGCAGGCAAAGCGAAACTTTCCCTTTACGGATCCTTGTCTTATACGGATATCGATACGCTAAATACTATTTATTATGTACATCACCATGAGGTCGAAAGCAACTATCCACCAAACGACTCCGACGATGCTGATGCCAGTAATGTAGGAGCGCAAAGCACTCCCCATTAAAACTTATTAACTACACGATCAGAAACCAATTAACTGTAACCCTACTTAAAAGAAGAATGCCTTTCGTATATTGGCATTCTTCTTAAATTGTAATGAAGTTCCTATTGAATAGGTATTTCAAATATCTTTGTGCAACAATATTGTGTTTTGGTATTCTATCCATCACATACTGGATTCGTGTTCAAATTGTTCCGAACATACCAGATGGGCAGTTTACCGAGAACGATGCATATCTCCACTATTGGCAAGCGCAACTTATCTCCGAAAATGGTAAGCTGCCTGCACGCGACTTTCATCGTTGGATGCCTATGGGTAGAGATTTTGGACAAAGCCTAAATTTCTATTCCTATGCTCTCGCCTACTCACACAAAGCGGTTTCGTTGTTTTTTCCAAACATCTCGCTCTACCACGTTACGCTCTACGCCCCCGCCATTTGTTATACACTTGGGCTTGGGGTGCTGTGTTTATACCTCTATAGTACTTTTGGGTCCCTCTTATCCAGTATAGTAGGTATAATTTTGGCGACATTACCCGGAACAATAATTCGTAGTGCTGCTGGTTTTAGTGATCGCGACAGTTGGTGTCTTCTGCTTGGCATTCTTGCCATCACAACCTACCTTACCTCTTTACAGACACAATCCATCCGTAAATGTCTACTATGGACGCTCGTAAGTGGTCTTAGCGTTTTTCTTGGCGGGCTCTCTTGGGAAGGGTTTGGCGTTTTTGTCAGCGTTATCCTATTTATAGAACTCTGGCGATTCCTTACTTCGGAAGCAGAGGATGGATTAAATTTTTATTTGTTATGGGTATTAACCTTCGTGCCAACGCTTTACTTGGTATCCCCCGCGTATCGGACTGGACAAGGTCATGCAACGCACCTTGCCGCTGTAGTACTACTTCCACCTCTGCTCCTTTTCATACTTCGTTTGTTGCGATTTTTTCTCATCACAAAAACATCTTATGCAAAGAAGTTGTGTACCCATGCGCGCCTTCTTGCCTTTGTCTTAACATTAGTTGGTTTTATCGGCATACTTGGCTATGCCCTGGTACAACTCAACACCTTCCCTAGTACACCTATCCCTTTAGGTCAAAATCGACTCATGCAAACCCTTAGTGAATTGAAAACACCTGATTATAGTTATTGGGTATACCTGTACGGTTACATCTTTTCCTTTGGAAGTGTCGGTGTTATATTGATTGCTATTCACAATTGGAAAAAATTAGGGGCAATTTTTGTTGTTCCGCTTGCTTTGTTCGTGATTGCCATTTTTGGTCGAGAACATCTTGATATGGGAATAGGTGCAAATTTCAGCAATATCTTCTATTTCACTGCAATTGCTGGTTGTGTCATTGGTTTTATTCTTGTCGCATGGAAGCGAAATAAACAAACAGAAAACGAACTCATTTATGTAGCATTCACAGCATGGTTTCTTTTATGGGGCGCGCTCTCCCGTGACACATTGCGATTCGACTTTTATCTGGGACCCGCTCTTGCTTTCTTTACTGCTGCCTTCATCCATTTTCTCTCAAACACTATCAGTGAAAAACTAAGCCATCCAGCACCAGAAAACAAGACAATAAATCAACACATTCCACATTCTGTCCTAAAAATTGGAATTTCATTACTTTTACTCGTCCCTCTCCTATTCTGGACACCCGCAGCACACACCAAACGCACCTTATATGTTGCAAAACACCTACGCAAACCTACGCCAGGTGAAACACCTATTGCAAAGACATTCCGCTGGATGAAATCAGAACTCTCCGATACTGCTGTTGTTGCTGCGAGTTGGATATACGGTAGCCAACTCAACGTGCTTGGCGGGGTCAAAACCATTATTGACCAAGACCACTATCTACAACATTGGATTTATCTCTACAATCGGTATGTGTTCTGTAACGCCAATAACGATGAGGCATTGGAATTCTTAAAAACTCACAAAGCGACACATATTATGTTAACCCAACACAATATCCTCAACAGTGATGTCCATGCATTCGTTGGTAATCATAAAAACGCTGATCAGTTTAAGCCAATATCACTTCAAATTGGCACTAACAAAGCGAAGATACCGAAACGCCTCTTAACATCACAACATACTCCATTTAAATATATAGACGTGATAGATTGGAAAGCCACAACCCCTGATTTCTTAAACGCTCGCCTAAAAAACGGTCAAGCTATCACGCTACCTTATATTGCTCTCTTGGGTAAGCAACGCAAGACGTTATTTATTCAAAAAACCGCACAGCAACATGGAGGTGTTGTATTCTATTTCGATGAACGGCAACGTCTTGAAAAAGCTTACTATATCCCTGCGGCAGGATGGCATAGCCTTGCCATTCGCCTCTATTTTCTTGGAGACCTACCTAACATCTTTATTCCCGTTTACCCAACAGATAAAGATACCACTGCAGATGTTAAGATTTGGAAAATCCGTTATCCATCAGATACAAAAGAAAATCTGAAATACCTTGAAATTGAGTCTGCAGAGTAAATGGATTCTGTCTTTAAACGCCATAGACCTTCATTAAATATGAGAACCATTCAATTGTCGAGTTTTTCCAATTAATTATGATGTATTATCCAATTAACATGACGGTCATGATTTGTAGGAGGGAACTCCGATTCCCGACTATCAGTGAGGTTCGTCGCGATTCGGAGATCGCTCCTACAGAAAATGTGTCTCTTTAATTTCAAAGTTCACTATAAACGACGCGTTTACAAAACGCGCCTACCTTTGGGTAATAAATCGGGCTTACAAAGCCCTCCCACAAGCGCCTCACGATAAGCAAATGGCTCTGACGACCATAAAAATCTATTGACAGAGACCGCTATGTCAAGATATAATTTAATAGATTATATAAAGAAAGCACTTACCGAATGCAGTTCACATACTATTGGCCGGTGTGGGCAGTAATACTTGGTATTATCATTACTGTTAGCATCACAGTATATGGGTATCTCAGGATAGGACACCCATTACGCCGCATACTCCGATATTCACTCATCGCTTTACGATTTTTCGCCATTGCAATTTTACTTTGTTGTCTGTTAGCACCCGTAATTATAGAAAAGAAAGACGTTACACCTATATCCCATCTATCTATATTGGTTGATACCTCACGGAGTATGCAATTAGGAGACAATTATTCTGGCAAATCTGATACCTCACGGATGAGCCAAGTGAACCAATTGCTATACGGTGAATCAAGCAATTTTTTAGATGCCTTGAACAATGATTACAATGTCCATCTCTACCGTTTCGATTCAGTTCTCTACCAAGGTGCAACCACTGTGGAAAATTTTGAACCGAAAGGCACACTTACCAATGTTGCCTCTGCTATCCGTGAAGCAGCACAAATGTGGAGAGGACAACCAAACGCAGGGATCGTGTTAATTACTGATGGTGCACATAACGCATCTAAGTTATTAGTAGATGACATAATTGACTTGAATATTCCAGTTTATGCCTTAGGTGTCGGTTCACCGCAACCACCGAAAGATATACAAATCCAAAACGTTGATGTTTTGCCTGTTGCCTATACTGGACATGAAACCGTCATCCGAGTGACTGTAGCGCAGACAGGGTATGCTGCTGAATCAATTCGGGTTTCCCTTCGTGAATCGGGGAACAATCGCCTCGTTGATGCATCAATGATAACTTTTCCGCAAGTTACTGCAGAACAATCTGTTACTTTGAATGGACAAAGTGTTGTAAATGGCACGCAACATGTCGTTGAACTAAAATTGACGCCTGAGACCGAAGGCAATTTTCAATATAAGGTGATACTCCCTGCCCTTGAAGGTGAACTTACAAATGCCAATAATGAAAAAACCTTTACTTTGAAAGTTGTGAAAGCAAAACTAAGTGTCTTTTTTTTAGAAGGGAGACCACGTTGGGAATATGCATTCCTCAAACGCACTTTGGAACGTGACCCGAATATCGAATCAACTTTTGCTGTTCTGTCTAAAAGAATTCGTCCTGAATCAGTACTCGAGCGCAACGATGGGTATTATCCACAAAACCTCAATACACAACTTTTGCAGTTTCCAAAAACTCGCGAGGAACTTTACGAATACGATGTATTGATTTTAGGAGATTTATCTGCTGAACATTTAACAATGGTGCAGCAACAGGCTATTGTTGATTTTGTGGAACAGCGTGGGAAGGCTGTTATCTTTCTTCCATCGCACAACGCATTAGGCGTGAAAGGTTTTAGGAACACACAACTTGCGCGGATACTTCCAATTCAAATTCCTGCTAATGGATGTCGGGAACAAGAGGGCGAGTTTTCACTTGACCTAACACAATCGGGTATGTTTCATCCGATACTGCAACTTACAGACGATATAGAACGCAATACTGAAATTTGGCAAAATCTTCCTGCACTTTCTCGGATATTTCTTGGTTTCCAACTGAGAGCAGGGACAACGACACTCATCAAAAAACAGAGCGGAGAACCAATTCTGGTTTTTCAGCGAGTTGGTCTGGGAAAAAGTCTGCTCTTCGCTGCTGAAGGGATATGGAATTGGGACTTTGGCGTAAACGCTTTTAAAGGCACAATTTATAAAACAGTATATCCACGTTTTTGGGCACAAGTGATCCGATGGATGGCACAGCAGTCCGATGAAAATCGGATATATATAACAACCACTGCACCGACTTATGCACAAGACGAGACAGCGCAAATCAATGTTCGAGCATACTCGCATACCTTCCAACCTCAAGATGATGCTGAAATTCAGTTGTCGGTTACATCTCCCAGCGGTTCAACATTTCCGCTTAAAACACGCGCTGCCGCTACTGATAATCAGACAACAAATTCCGGCACGTATACTGCTCAGTTGAAAGTAGAAGAAAAAGGGACGTATCGGATTCAAGCTGCTGGCGTAATAGGCAATATACCTTTGGGAAAAGATGAAATGGAAATTTACGTTCATCCACAATTAATTGAATTAGAAGCACCACAACTGAACGAACCACTACTCAAGGAAATCGCAGAGCAAACTGGAGGTGTTTACCTGACAATTGAGGATGCTCTCTCACTCCCTGAAAAGATTGATACTGTGCAGAACCCTGTCTTTGTTGATACAGAACGCGATTTATGGGCACATCCGCTCATCCTTATCACAATTGTCGGATTATTAGGTACTGAATGGTTTATACGAAAACGCATCGGACTCGTATAAATACTTTATTATTTCGATTTAGCGGTTGTAATTGTGTAATTTATTGAGCCTTTTACTTATAGTGAAATCCAAAAATATGTTTACACTCCCTGGTAGGTGCGGTTTCTAACCGCACGATTGGACATAGGTTCGGTTAGGAAACCGAACCTACCGTTGTGTATAAGTAATTATGAATTTTACTTAATAAAATTGAGAGAATTAGGTTATGGCTGTAGTCGGAAAAATTTGCAAATTGTTTAAAATAAATATTCCCAAACTAACCCTTGTTTTTTTCTGTTGCTTACTGTTCTGTGTCGTGGTTAATACACAACAAGCGGGTGAACTTTTCACGATTGCTCAAATACAATACGGTGGTGGAGGTGATTGGTACGGTGATCCTTCTACTATCGGCAATTGGCTGCGGCTACTCCGGGAAAGAACAGAGATTGAAACCGCAGATGATCGGGTAATTCTCAAATTGACCGACCATGCGCTTTATCAATATCCTATGCTTTATCTTGTCGGACACGGAAATATCCGTCTCACTGAAAACGAAGTAACGGCATTGCGACAATATCTCACAAACGGCGGGTTTCTCTTTGTCAATGATGATTACGGATTAGACAAAAGTTTCCGACGAGAGATCAGCAGAGTTTTTCCTAAGCAGGAGTTACAACCGATACCAAACTCACATCCGATATATCACTGTTTTTACGATCTACCGGGACTCCCAAAAATACACGAGCATGACTCTGAACCGGCACAAGGTTTTGGAATTTTTCACGACGGGCGAATGGTGCTTTTTTACGCGTACAGTGCTGATATCGGCGATGGATTGGAAGATCCAAGAGTACATCCGGATGACACACCAGAAGTCCGCGAACTCGCGACAAAGATGGCTGTAAACATAGCAGTATATGTCTTAACAAACTGAGTAAAATCTATGTAGTGCTTCGTCAAGTGATAATTGAGGGACTTAAAAATAGTCGGGAATCGGAGTTCCCTCCTACCTTATCCGATCTTTCTGTAGGAGCGATCTCCGAATCGCGACCTTCAAAATAGAACTTGACAAAGCGGTAGTAAGGTTCCACTATTTGATATCAGGATTAAATCCTTATAAGAGGAAACAGGGAATAACAATGTCAATTCAAAACACCAATCAAATATATCAATCCATCATTACCAAACTTAGTGCTGTGCGGCGAACGTGGCGATGGCTTATTTTCTCGGAAAGTTTACTCAGATTGATCACTACACTTGCGTTGGTGATGACTCTAATCCTTCTCTGTTTTCAGCTACCACTCCATAGTCTTATCCGCAGCAGTATTGTGATTTTCTCTGTGGGTATTGCTATCTACATCACCTTTCGTATTCTTATTCGTCCACTATTGCGCAAATTGCCACATTCAACAGTCGCTGCATACCTTGAAAAAGCCTATCCAAACATTGAAAATAGAATCCTCAGTACCGTTCAACTTAAACCGACTTTAGAGAACAACAGACTGGGATATGCACAAGAATTCGTTGAGCGGCTAATTCTTCAAACGCAACACGATATTGATAAGGTTGAATCGAAAAAGATTTTTCAGACCGAATTTGTAAAAATCAAACGGCATGCGGGGATTGCAGTAATTGCTTTAGGAGTGCTGGCACTTACGAACTTTCTTTTACCTTCTGCGTTGAAAGGGTTTACCCAAACAATTGAAACTCTACCCAAAACACCGATGGAAGGTTTTACAGCACAGATAGAAGAGGTCCGCCCAGGAAATATCCAAATTAAGCGCGGGGCAGATGTTACCGTCACAGCAAAAGTCAGTGGACACCTTGACGCACCAGTTTATGTCTATTACCGTTTGGCACAAGTGGATAGTGAGTCAAAAAATGACGCGAATGCACAGGAATCTCCTGATACAGACATCAATATAGGAGAAGATGAGCAACAATTGCCACATCTATCGGATAGCGAGACATGGCAATCCTTACTGATGAACCGCGAACCGACTGAGATTCCGTATAGTGCCAAAATTGAAAATATTGACCGATCACTACAATACTATGTTTCAACTAAAGACGTAGCATCTGAGCATTATCAAATTGCGGTAAGCCATGAACCGATTGTCAAGACCTTTCAACTTCAATTTAACTATCCTGCATATACACAACTACCTTCTCAAACCCTTGAAGCAAACACAGGCGATCTGGAAGTTCTCTATGGAACAGAAGTTGTCCTTACAGGAGAAAGCAACAAACCGCTTACGGAAGCTCACTTGATTTTTGAAGAATCTGATCTTGTAAAGCTTGAAATCGAAGCGGAAACCCAAATGAAGGGTAGTTTTATAGCAAAGGAAGCAGGTACCTACCACATTCAGATACAAGACACTGACGGTTTAACAAACTCTGACCCGCTTTCCTACACGCTCAACGTTTTCAAAGATAGTGCGCCTCAAGTTGAGATTATTGAACCCGGCAAAGACCTTGTATTAGATAACGATATGCTCGTCAAACTCAAAGTTGAAGCGACTGATGATTACGGCATTCAGGCGCTGCAATTGGTCCATCGCATTCAAAAAGAGAATGCTGATGATGTTACTATCATGCTAAAGCAAATCCCATCAGCCACATCACCGCCACAAACATCGCAATTTCTAACGTATAGTTGGGATATTGAGCCGATTGGACTTTTTCCAGGGGAGGCAGTCTCCTATTATGTGCAGGCGATTGATACCGACGATGTCTCTGGTCCCAACATCGGTAAATCGCGTACATACACAGTCCGTTTCCCAACGCTTGACGAATTATATGATAATCTCGCAGCAGAACAGGAAACTGAACAGCTCGGACTTGACGAACTATTCGACGAACAGACCGAAGCCACCGGAATAGTTGACGAACTACTTGATAAAATCCGAAAGTTCAGGGAATTTACACTTTCTGACAAAAAACTGATGCAGCAGGTAGTTGAATCCCAAAAGGAAATTGAGCGGAAGGCAAATGAACTCATATCGGAGATGGAACAGACAGCGTCTGAAATGGAGAAAAATCAACTCTTTGAACCTGAAACCATTCAAAAATATCAAGAACTGCAAGAGTTGATGAAGGAAGCACTATCTGAAGAACATCAGGAGCTTTTGAAAAAATTGAGTGAGGCATTAGCACAACAACAATTGACTGAACAAGAAAACGCAATGGCTGAAGCCAATTTCAATCAGGAACAGTTTCAGCAGCAGCTTGAACGTTTGAAATCGCTTTATGAGCAGCTTATTATGCAGCAGAAACTTGAAGCAGCTACAAAACAGGCTCAAGAACTTGCGGAGCAACAGAAGCAATTGATCGATTCTTTAGAAGACACATCCGTATTAAAGAAAACGGAAGAATCTGAATCTACAAATGCTACACAGGCACGGTCTGAACAACAGGAACAAACTAATAATATATCCGAACTCAATGATGCTGCCCAAAAGGAAGATCGGATTAAACAAGAATCTGATAAACTCAGTGAGAAATTGGACACACTCGGTAACGAAATGTCCGAGATGGCAAAATCTCAAGAAAATGCTGCACCACAAATCCAGAAAGTCGCTGATGAAGTTAAACGCCTCAACCAATATGCACAGGATCAGCAACTTTCCGAAAATCTGCAGAATACGAGTCAAAGTCTGCGAAAGGCACAGAGGCAAGATGCTCAGCAAACAGGTAGACAAGCCGAACAGACCATGACTGAATTAGCGCAAGGTTTAGATAATGCGTTGGAATTTATGGAAGGTTCAAATGCTGAACAAGCATTAACCGCGATGCAAGAAGCAGTTAAAAGCGGTTTATATTTTTCTCATCTTCATGAGAAGGTCATCAATCAAACGAATGAATTGGTTACGACAAATACACATGATTACATCGCGAGTGAAATCAGGCAGCTACAACAACTTGCCGCTGAGGAACTTAGTGCTGCCAAAGGCATAGCACAACTTGCAGAAAAACTTTGGGAACTTGGAAAACAGCAGATGCAAATTGATCCAAAGATTGTATGGCGGTTGAACGCTACAAGTGATGCGCTCAGTCGTGCTGCACGCGCGCTGGAAGATAGAGAAACAAGCCTTGCCCTTCCCATCCAAAGAAAAGGTCTCGCTGACATCAATCAGGCGATTTTTGACTTGATCAATGCTATGGCACAAATGAGCCAACAAATGGGTGCAGGTGGACTACAAGATATGCTTGAGCAGCTGCAACAACTCGCACAAAGCCAAGAGCAGCTCAACGAGATGGCACAAAACCTCAGTCAGCAGATGCGCGAACGAGGACAAACACCGGGTTTACAACAGCGACTTGAAAGAATCGCTGCGCAACAACAACTCATCCGCGAGGCAACGGAAAGGCTCGCGGAAATTACTGAAAATGCTGCGGAGATGCTCGGAAGCCTAAAAAATGTTGCTGAGGAAATGGCAGATGTAGAGAAAAAACTTGAGCAAGGCACACTCAATGACGAAGTCATTGATCAACAGGAACGAATTTTGACCAGAATGCTTGATAGTTTAAAATCGCTGCAAAAGCATGATGTCGGTAGACGACGTAAAGCACAAGTAGCGAAAAAACCTTCTGCCACGCCGCAAGAAGTCCCAGCACTACATCCAGAGCTGTTAGAAATCGTCCGCAAACTTGAAACTACACCCAATGCTAAGGAATTGGAAAACATTCCATTTCAATATCGTGAACAACTCCGTCAGTATTTCAAAGCACTCTCGCAAAAGACAGTGGGAGAATAGGTTATAGTGAATTATAGAATATGTTGACACCTCTTCTGTAGGAGCGATCTCCGAATCGCGACTAAGCAATCAAATGTAAAGTTAATTGTAATACCATTTGCGAAATAATGATATTACATTATTTCGCAAATCGGTTGTCCGAATGCAATATTCTCTTCTGTAGGAGCGACCTCCAGGTCGCGACCTGGAGGTCGCTCCTACAAAGAAACTCAAAAATCGGAATGATACTTTGTCAATTAGAAATGGTTTAAAATCCACTATAACACCATAATTGGAGCGCAAAATGTATAACAAATACAAAATTCTCTTAATCTTTTTCCTAATTCTCTTTGCCACAAATCATGCCGATACCCTCACCGATACAGAAATAGAGGCACTCATTGATAGAATGTCAGTTGAAGAAAAGGTTGGACAACTTCTTATTTTTGGTGTTGGTGGTAGGGATGTAGGTCCAGTTGCCAAAGCACATATTACCAAACGTTTTGTCGGTGGGGTTGTTCTGTATGCTCGGAATATCAAAGACCCAACACAGGTAGCAGCGTTAACAGTATGTTTACAACATGTTGCTCAAGAAACCCCAAACACAATACCTCTGTTCATTGCTATTGACCAAGAGGGTGTAATAGTTACACGG
>JAPPMR010000787.1 GCA_028818995.1 Candidatus Poribacteria bacterium
ACATAGCGTCCCTACCAAATCAACGCTATGAATCATGGCGAATCATGTAGAATACCAAAAGTGTATTCTACCAAGCGCATTCGTCTTATGGCATTCAGCGGGACTAAGGGATGAGGTCGTCCGCGCTGCTATAAACATAGCGTCCCTACCAAATCAACGCTATGAATCATGGCGAATCATGTAGAATACCAAAAGTGTATTCTACCAAGCGCATTCGTCTTATGGCATTCAGCGGGACTGAAGAGCACTTAAAATGTGCCGAATATGCATAATGAAAAATTACCGAATTAATAAATTAATCTTCATACAGATTGTGCTACATAGGTGGCAACTTAGAAATGTATTGTGAGAGATGTGTGTTTGGTTTCAAATCGCAACTCGCTTTTGGATACACTCTATAGCAGTCTGCCGACATCAACCCAACGGTAGGCGAAGTTTCCAAACGCGCCGCCTTGTCTGAATCGCGGATTTACGCAGATTACACGGATTTCACGGATTATTGACTTCGCATATCAGATACTTGCTATAATTACGGTATACGGGACTGTCAAACTTTCACAGAAACACTTGGAGATGAGAAAACCTAATCCGCGTTTTCCGAGATTCAGACGATAAAAATGCACGTTTACAAAACGCGCCTACCAAACTACTGTGAAACGGTTTGCTTTTTCTCTCCCCACTGCGTAGGCAACTTCCCATGCGGTGAAACAGACAACACGCCTTCTATCCAGTCAGGCTCCATCTCATCACTCGGCTCCCGTGTCAAACGTCTGAGCTTTCGTGTTCTAAACTCGTATCTATAGAGGTCATAATTCGCTTTAGGTTTACCCCATACCATCAGGGAAAAAAGAATAGCACGGTCGTCCTCTATCCACCTCGCACCTGCGGTAAGCAGATGATCTCCAAGTCTATCGTAAATATCCCTAATCGCATGTGGCACACCGCCGATGCGTGCATAGGAGAGACGACACGTCTGTTTGCCATTATCCGAGCAGTCCGTAAATACAATCCGTTGCCCATCCGCAGACCAGCGCGGGAAAAACCGCATCGTGACCGTCTTAGCACCCGGTTTCGGATCGGGGAAAAGAGGACGCTGATCCGCGCCATTCGCAGACATCAGATAGATATTTTATGGGAAAAACCTGCAGCAAACCCTCTTCCATTGGGTTTTTGGTTGCTGATGAACTTCTCATAAACGATCTGCGTCCCATCAGGAGACCAGTCAGGAACAACGGAACCTCGCTCACTTTCAGCACCTTCAATGCCGGTTAGCTGCGTAACAGCACGCGTCGCCAATTCCATGACATGCACCTCAGAATCTCCACTTCGCTCACTGTCAAAAGCGATTCTTTTGCCATCAGGCGACCAAGACGTATACGAGTCGCCAACTTTGTTATCGGTAAGCCGCTGTAGGTCTGTGCCGTCTGCGTTCATGACGAACAACTCAAACGAGGCTTGTGTCCTCTTGTTCATTAGTCGGGTAAATGCGATTTTTTTACCATCGGGCGACCAGCGCGGATAAGAGTCCTTCGACTCTGTGTTTTTTGTGAGCCTGCGTCTACCTGTGCCATCATCGTTCATCACGAAAATATCATCATCTACAACAAACACAATCTTCGCTTCAACAACTGACGCAATAAAGAAAAAAAGAAAACAAAAAGAAAAGAAAAATATTTGTAAGAGAAAGACGTTTTTTGGATGTTTCATTGGTGGATACCTCCTGATTACATCTATACTCACCTCAACGGTAGGTGCGTTTCGAAAACGCACAAGGATCAGAACCAAGGCTACATAAACGGTGCGGTTAAAAACCGCACCTACCTTCGGGTTAGGGAAATGTTGAGTGTCGCTACCGCGCTATCCAACAGACGCAGAAATCAATCCCCTCGTTTGAGTTGTCCCCACTGCAATGCGAGTTTGCCTGCTGGCATGACGGTCAGCGCTGTATTATGTATCCAATCCGGTCTGGAACCACCTCCTGGTCCCACTGTGAGGTTCGTCATCTTACGCCTGCTGATGTGATACCGAAAAAGGTCTATGGCTCGTGCAACAGTATTGTGGGCATCAAAAACGATCTCCTGTCCCTGATGCATCCAAGCCAAACCGCCGACAATATACTTGGTCGGAAGTTTGATTATTCTTCTTTTACCACTGTGAAACTGATGAATAATTATACGCTCTGCGAGTTTTTCCCGCCTGTTTTTGAGGAGTTTAAATTCAGATTCTTTGTATAGAATTGCATCACCATCAGGCGACCACCGCGGAGAACTTCTGGCAAAACGGACATCACTTTCAATGAGTGGTTTTTGATTCCCACCACCAGCATCCATCGTAAAAATAGTGCGTCCTCTGCCTCGGAGAACCTGCGAATAGGCGATGTGTCTGCCGTTCGGCGACCAGTCCGGAGAAGATGATAAACCGCCGATTACCGCGTTGTTTGTCAATTGTGTTACGACCCGACTTGCCACATCTACTACGTGAATATCAATATGTCCCGTCCGCAGACTGACAAAAGCGATCTTTCTACCATCAGGAGACCACGCAATGTGGGGACCATCTGCTGCGGGGTGGTCGGTGAGCCTGATTTCATTCGTGCCGTCTATATCCATTATGAACAGGTCTGTCTGCATGATGTGGCTCAGTGTGATATCCAGGTCTTTCACATAAGCGATCTGTTTGCCATCCGGCGACCACCGCGGTGATTGCTCCGAAAACGGCGTGTCTGTTAATTTGCGAACGTTACGACCATCATCGTTCATCATGAAAATATCAAAATCAATATCCTTACCCAGAGCAGGGTTAAAAGGATTGTCTTGAGACGAATAATAAAGGATCTTTGCCGACACAAGCGTGGGGATTAGACTCAAAAAAACGCAAAAACCAATAAAAACTTTAGAGTTCATTATATCGCTCCTTTGGAGAGAACGCGATACCTATAAGTAAGGCATCGCGTTCGGTTGCAGTCGAAGAACATGGAAAACTTAATTGTGAGGGATACGGTATCGGAAAGAACTTATATCAGACACGCTCCAGGTATCTGATTCTCCCCCATCCTGTGGCGTAACACTTAGATCGGTCCAGGCACTAATTGCATACCATTCACCGTCATTTAAGTGATGATCGTTAAGTGAGAGAGATTGAGTAGCACTAATATCAGCAAGATAATCAGGATAATTGTTTTCACCATTCTCGTTGTACGGTCGGACACTTCCTGAATCCTGTTCCCTATCTTCTGCTATCCAGTTTCCGAGTTCTCCATTCATTGGATCAAATTCATAGAGTGCGTGTTGAAAGTCGTAAGCGTAATCATACACATCCTCGCCCGAATAGTTACATACGAAAATGTCATGATCAGACTCTGTCCTGTCTATTCCACCGCGCTCCCAGATAATACGAATAGAACTCATGTAAACCTCTCCGTATACATCGGGGTTGTTTTCTCCAGTTGAACCTTTGCGTTCAGCTGTGGAGGGTAAGGAAAGACTGATCAAGGCTAAAGATAGCACGACGAGTGCTAAGCTGCGTAAGCGTTTCATTTTAATATCGCCTTTTTTATAGATTATGCAATTTGTAACTGTTATCTCTATCAGGACTTACGCAATTCGGAAGCATCAACTTTCAATGAATTGCGCTACTAAAAACACTGCAATGCTCCAAATCAAGCAGACTGTGTTAAGTCCTTCTGTTATCTATATATGCCTTAAACAGAAAAAGTTAATAGCAAATTACATTTTTTTTCAAAATTTTTACAAATTTTTCGCAAATTCACCAAAAAAGTATCACCTTTTTTGTAAATCTATTGGGTATCTATTAGAAATGTATTGTGAAGGATGTGCGTTTAGTTTCAAATCGCCACCCGCTTTTGGATACACTGTATAGCAGTTAGCTATCAGTGGTCAGCAGCTAGCCATCAGCCGTCAGCAAGAGAAGAAACACATATTCTCTCGCTTTGCCGAATGCCGAATGCCGAATGCTAATTGCTGATAGCCGACAGCCAATTACTGAAGGGGCTTCTGTAACAATCCCAAGCATTTATGCTTGGGTCAAAAAAAGGCTTGACTTTTAGAAGTGTTTTGTGTTATACTTGTAGAACTGACTCAGTGGTGGGTGTGCTATCACCTGCCACACCGATAGCACGGGAGTCAGCAACCTACGGGAGTCAGAAATGCCCTACAAAACACATAAAATCACCTTAGATCTGACTTTTAAGCAACGTCATTGGTTTGCTTCTCAATGTGGTTATGCGCGTTTTGCGTATAACCAAGCTTTAGCAGATTTCAAAGCAGGATTAGATCAAGATAACTTCCAATCATGGCGAACACTCAATAACAACTTCAACAAGACAAAAAAGCGTTATGAGTGGACAAGTTCTCAAGATCAGCGTGCTGCCTTATATGCTATCAACAATCTTGGCAAAGCGATTGTGAATTGGGTTGGCAAACGCGCGAAGTTCCCGAAGTTTAAGGGACGCGGAAGTCGTCAATCTTACACAACAGATGAGCAATCCGTGAGAGTTGAAGGTAAGAAAATAAAACTGCCCAAGATCGGATGGATAAAGATGTTTCAAGAGTTGCGTTTTGTTGGCAAGCTTATCAAGGTAACGATCTCAAGGACAGCCCATCGTTGGTTTGTATCAATAACAGTAGACACAGAGGACACCAAAGCCGTTGACACCTCAACGCACCCTGTGATTGGTATTGATGTCGGTATCAACACCTTAGCAACATGTTCAGATGGCAGTAAATATAAGAATCCGAGACCGCTCAAACGCTATGAGAAAAAGTTAGCAAGAGAGCAACGCAAATTAGGTCGCAAAGTCCGAAAATCTAATAACTGGTATAAACAGAAAGCACAAGTGGCACGTGTGCATTATAGGATAGCCTGCATTAGAGAAGATACACACCACAAAGCAACTACGGATATTGTCAACCGTGCATCCGCTATCGGTATTGAAACGCTAAAGATAACGAACATGCTGAAGAATAAAAAACTGGCAAAGGCGTTATCCGATAGTGCGTTAGGCGGGTTTCTATCTAAACTCAAGGCAAAAGCAGAGGTGCGCGGCATTCCGATAACCGAAGCAGACCAGTTCTTTGCAAGTAGCAAAACCTGTAGCCACTGCGGACACAAAAAAGATGACTTGACACTAAAAGAAAGAGCGTATCAGTGTAGCCAATGTGACATCTCAATAGATAGGGATGTCAACGCTGCAATAAACCTAAAACCAACTACCGTCGGATAGACGGAAAGTTACGCCTGTGGAGTCCAAATAAGACCTCAATCAGAGGCACGAGAGACGGAAGCAGGAATCACACAGGAAAGTTGTGTGCTATAAAGAAGCACACGGCTTTAGCCGTCGTGAGTATCACAGCCAATAACCAACAACAACCGAGGGCAGCAACTAATGTATTATGGAGAAACATTCACCCTTCAATTACAATCCCAAAGGCTTCCGTGCGTATGGGCAGATGTATGACCTATTCCATTCTAACGCGAGTGTGAAGATAGCAGGCGGCACCTACGATGCTGGCAAGACTTTTAGCTGCATCGCCTACATGGATATGCTGGCGCGTGAATTCCCCGGTGCCCGTATGAGTTTCATCCATCGTAGTTTGAACAGGGTGCATCGCAACATTATTCCGACCTACGAAAAATATCTCGGCTACCGACCCACAAGACGAGATGACCCGAATCCGACAGCAATTACGCGTTTCGGTGGCGAACATCCCGATTTTTTTGAATACCACAACGGCACTCGCATCTATGTGAACGGGTTGGACAAACCGCAGAACCTGCTATCCGACTTTTTTGATGCGGCGTTTGTGAATCAGGCGGAGTTAGTGCCGTTTGATACATGGGACGAACTCACCGCTCGCGTCTCGGAACGCGCAGGCACTATGCCGATCGCTTTTCTGCTCGGTGATTGTAATCCGAGTGTACCGAACCACTGGATACGCCGGCAGACGAAGGCGGGCAAAATTGCTTATTTTAAGATGTCGTTCCGTGATAACCCTGAAATCTACAATCAACAAACAGGCGAGTTGACGGAGAATGGTCGGCGGCGCGTTGAACGGCTCCAGAACCTTGAAGGATTACGGTATAAACGTGGCTACGAAGGCGAATGGTGTTCGGGTGAAGGTCTGGTATTCGAGACATTTCAGCCAGAGGTGCATATCATTGACAACTTCACGATTTCGCCGCGCTGGGCGCGGTATCTCAGCATAGATTGGGGGTTTCGCAATCCTGCCAGCTGTATCTGGTGGGCACGCTCCCCTGATGACCGCATTTATGCCTACAAAGAGATATACAAAACGAAGTTGACAAAACCCGAACTGATACGGTTGATAAAGCAGAATTGTGATGCAACGGACAGAATTCAGTATGCTGCGGTAGACAGCGCGGATCAGGATGCGATTGAACAACTACAACGCGCGGGTTTCCGTGTGAACGAACCGAAAAAGTCGCGCGCCACACAGATTGACGCTATCAAGGAACGGCTAAAAGTTGACGAGACAGGTGAACCTGCGCTCTTTTTCCTGCGGGATAGGCTTGTGCATCCACCGGACGAGGATTTGAAGGATGCATATCGTGCTGTTGAGGTTACGGATGAGTTTTTGAGTTGCACCTACGATGAGAAACTACGCGGCACACATAAGGACGATGAGGCGATCAAAGGTGATAATCACGGGATTGATAGCACCGCATATCTTATATTGAGTTTACAGAGGCGGCGACGCATCGGCAGTGGGCGTGTTGTGCATGGTAGGGTACAGATGCGGTAGCCTGCTTTCTTGTAGGTCGGGTAGAGCGAAGCGACACCCGACATGTATACACATATAAAGGTATACACGTATAAAGGTATACACGTATAAAGGTATACACGTATACACAGGCTGCTAATAATTCCGATTCAGACAAAAAAAGGCGCGTTTACAAAACGCGCCTTATGTCAAATCACAGATTACGCGGATTTTAGGAGTATCAGCGTTCGTAGTCGCGCAATTCATTGCGCCTCTTTTCATTTCTTTAATCCTAAACAAATCCAGCGAATAGTAAAGTAGATTCCCCAGACACAACCAGCCCCGAGTAAACCATATAAGCCGTGTTCCATCCAGTATTGTATACGGGTACCCAAGTAAGAGGGATCGAATCTCCATTTAATCCAGTATGTCTGTGCAACAATCACCATGACAATAAACGCTATAGCAGAAACCACTATTGTGAGTCTGAGAAAAAATTGATCCCAATTATATTTCATATAGATGTCTCTACTTAATCCATAAACTAATCCGTTTCATCAGGCTCGTCTAAAAGTGTTGAGGACTTGACTTCAAAATCAAATCCATATTTGCGGGCTACTGATCTGACCGTTTCTGTAAACCATTCTTCATTTGCATTATATGGTGATGTGATGACTTCAAGAATTAACTTATTGACATCAACATTAAAAGGTATACCTTTTTTACAAGTGTCTGGAAATCTGTTTTTTTCAAAAGTAATATCTGCATTGATTAAATTGCCATGTTTATCAATATAATCCATAAAAGTCCGTGGGCATTGTGTGGTAATAGCACGGAATTCTCGTTCGTGTTCAAAAGGTTTTCTCTTATGGAAATACCACGTATATAACATGCTCATTTCGTCTAAATTTTGTGGGAGTGGGTATTCATAATGATTGATATACTCTATATTGCCAACAAATACGTCATCATCCTCTACGAAGCAGTTCTGAAAATTACCGAAGGTAGTTTTGACAGCAATACCACTATTATGCATGTGATATTTATCCCACATCGCCATGGATTCTTCTTCTGCATTATGCCAGCAGCTACACAAAGTATATTTCTGCCAATTTTCTTGGAACTTCTCTAAAGTAGTAATATCACCGATTGTGCGCTCATAATACCTCGTTACTGATGGTGGTGTAAAGCCTTCAAAAGGATCATCAAACTTATCTGCTCTTGTAAAGAATAAGCTTTCTGTTCCTAATAGATTAACGAATTTCTCAAAACTCATATATCTCCACAGAAAGTCTGTATCTTGAGGCAGCATTATACCAGTAAGCTCGTGAATCATAATAGTTCCTTGATTGGAATTAATTACAAATTCTCAACGCGTTTGATATGAAACGACACAGAGAACCTTGAAGGCGTGGCATCGAAATTACCATCTTTCGGAAGATGTAGTTTCCAATGCTTGTAGTCTTCCAAAGGCAGACTAAACGTAGATATTTCTGCTCCAAATGCTTGTTCCAACTTCAAGGCGAATTCTTTGAAGACCTCTATCTCCGTTTCGCCTTTTTTGGGACCCCGTGCAAGTTTAGATATCGTTTGTTCAATGTCTTTAACATCTTCCGACTCAATATTCATAGGTGTAATCTTGATTTTTTCAATGGTGAAGTCGTGTTTGTGAGTCATTATATTACCCTCCCTTCAATAAAACACTTGTTTTGAAAGAGTGTATAAAGTATCGCATAGTTTGGAGAGGAAATCAAGTTAATAGTAGCAGGCACATGCCGTGTGCCGTCAGCCTCTCGTAGGTCGGGTAGAGCAACGCGACACCCGACAGAATAGTATATCAGCGCATACATGTCGGGTGTCGTAAACTCTACCCGACCTACGCACTGTATACACGTATAAATGTATACACGTATAAATGTATACACGTATAAATGTATACACGTATAAATGTATACACGTATACACAGGTTGCGAATAATTCCGATTCAAACAAAAAAGGCGCGTTTTCAAAACGCGCCTACCATAAGGATTAGAGAACAGACTATTACCGGGTTACCACCCCATCATCCGCATACTCAAACAGGACTTCAGGTCGGGATAAGTTCTTTATGGCAATGCCTTCGTATTCATAAACCGACTCCGTTGCTTTGATGATACCTGTTATTTCAACAACAAACACGTCAAGAACAACAGCATCATTCACTTTACTATAACCGAGGACGAACTTATTATCAGGCGTTCTGGATGGGGGTGCTGGGTTCAAGTGAATAATCACTTTTACGCGCGCATCTATATCCCCGATGGTGCTATGAATTTGAACAAGTTTAGAATTACTTACTTTGTAGCCGTCAACACGTATACGGAATTTACCGGCTGCCAAGGTGGGACTCGGCACGATTTCTGGTAAGTATTTGTCGGGGTCCTCAGGTATTCTTGAGTCATCGACCGTTACCATAACCGATCTATAGAGATCACAGCCAGTAGATAGACAACACACAATAACCAAAAAACACGCATAAGTCAAGAAACGGTGGAACTTCATCATAACCTCCTCTGTAATAAGTCATTACAAGGTGTTTGTTTATGTGCATACCGTTTTATAGATGGGCAAGACACGACGAGGGGAGATGTCGTGCGCTACCAAATGAGTAACTTTAGTATTACATTTTTTGAGTTATGTGTCAAATTTTATAATGACTGCCTTTCATCATCCTGCGGCGTATGGAAAGTTTTCGGTTGCTTTTCAGCAGATTCAGGCTTCTGCGGTTTCAAAACAGCCGGATAATTTTTGATAAGTTCTGCATACGCGACGCGTTCATCATCTTCAGGAAACGAAAAAAGTTGATTTTTCATTTGCACATTACTTCCCCATGTGTTATAATATATTTAAATGTTAATAATAATATAACATTTATCTATATATTTTACAAATTTTTTCGTTTTTTTAGCAATTTTAAGGAAAAAAGCACTTTTTTGAAAAAATATTTGACATTTTTTTGTAATTTGTGGTATACTATTATCGCATCGTTGGTAGAGAGGTTCAGCCTCGCCGCTTGGCGAGGTCTCTACCCACACCGCCTGAACCGGGAACGATGCTATACAATGCGATGCGAACCACAGATACAAATTGTTCACCGAACGAAGCCGGGGAACAGTGTCAAAAAAATAGAGTGTAGTCGATTTGTTGCTGGATATGCATTTTTTAGGCGAGTGCCTAATTGCATTTGTGTTATAGGTTTATTGCAATTGTAGTCGAATTGCATTTATTTATGGGAGGAATTGGGAACAAACTTGCATAGGATGGCTTACTTGGATAGGTTAGGTAAGTTATATCGTCCGTCGGGTGTCGCGTTGTTCTACCCGACATGAACCAAACTGTGGTAACCAATAACAGCCGCACAAAATCGCACGGCTGTTATTGGCAAATTATTACTAACATTCGCTGTACATTAGCGAAAGGAATTATAACAGAAGTCTCCACTCTGTTATCAAACACTGTTAAGCCAAGTCCGTCTCTAATGCAAAGTTCAGAAAACTTTGCCAAACTTCGCAATCTACAGTGTTCACTTTATATTATAGCATATATTTCAATTCTATGCAAGTTTGATTTATTTTTTCAACATTGTAATTTTGTTGTTGTTTTTTCTAAAATAACGTATAATTACTATTAAACCGTGAGGAGGCGGGTAGTCGGGGTAGTTCTCTACTACCTTCCGCCTCCCCAACTGACTATTGGGTCCCAACTGACAATTGGGTTCGGTTTATACGATTATCACGCCGCTACCAATTAGGAAGTGGCAACACGGTTTTATACCAAATTATTGCTAATGTAAGTGTAGATTTTCAATGTACACTAAGAGCAGAAGAAGGAATTATAATGAAAAATAAAATTAAGGTTTCTACGTTACAGGTCCCCTCAGGCCCTGGCAGTATTATTTCAAGTTTAGGTTTACGTCAAGTGAAACCCCTTGCTGCGATGACAGCACTCACGTTGAACTATCGCAGTAATTGGGACGAAGGACGCACATGGTGGACATCGGATCGTAAGTTAGCCGATCTGATGGGTGCTTCTCACCGATATACACGCGATGCGCTGAAAGAACTCACAGGTTGGGTTACGCGCGTCAAACAGGGCGTGAAGGGAAGCATCTACCAACTCACACATCATCTGCGCGAACCCCAAGATGTTCCCACCGACAAACACGGTAACCCCCTCAAATTTGCCATCCCGCGTGGCAAAGACGGACCCTTTGAAAAAATGTTTGCGGGTGAAATCAGTTGGAAAGCGTGTCTCATCTGGATACTGCTCAAAGTGCATTCAGATTTTCAGACGGGCAAGACGCACCCGATAACAATGGACTCGCTCGCGTTATGGTCCAGGTTCGGTAAGGACACCGTCTGCGAAGCGATAGGCGAGCTGGAAAAGGCAGGGCTATTAGAGCGGTTGTCAAAACCGCACGAAAAATCTGTTTTTCAGCTGTATCCCAAGCCCCCCGAAAAGCGTCCCGTGAGTCGTCCTCCGAAGAAAAAACGCAAACAGCGAAAAACCTTTATGGACATGCGCACCGATGAGAAGCATTGTTACAGTTTCAACGAGAAATATCGGTGTAATTTGGACACAGGACATATTGAGGTGAGAGAACGACATGGGCGAGGACGGTGGCACCGTCTAAAAGATCGGGAACGGCATCTCGTGCCGAAACCGATTATGGAAGCGTTTGACAACATGATCGCCGAAGCATCGAAAATTCGGATGCATCTCCGCCAGGCGCTCGGTCTCGCTGGTTCTGATACCGCACACCTTAGTTCTGATAACGCACGCGACGGTTCTGATAACGCACAGCATGAATTTTTAAGCTCGCTTCAGCTTAGGCTGTGACAAGGTTTTTGATAAGGGGTGTTTGCTTAACGCGAACGTCTTAACAAAATTTTTTATCGTACCGCGAATCGCGAACGAAAAATTTTTGAATTAAGTTGGTCAATTAAGAGCACATAAAGTCTTAAAAACACTCATACACCCTTAATTAAAGACAATTTTTAATAGTTTATTAATTAAAAATTCAATTAATTGATACATATTTAATTGAATTCCAACCGCCTTGCGCAGTTTTAATTTCAATTTATAAATAGGCGCGTTTTGTCCACACGTTCCTCCACCCCTTGCGCGTTTTGTCCACGCGTTTTTTGTTCATCGCCTTGCTACTTAATAAAGGAAGGTACACACATGATTTTTAGAAAAGGTATATTTTTATTATCTATCATCTTTATCGCTTGGGGACTTATCGGATGTAATAGAGAAGTTACTGAATTGATGTCTGTTGAAATCGTTGAAATATGTATCACAGAGACAGTGCAACCCGATGTCTTTGCTATATCTGTTCTGGTGATGAGCATATTACCTGATAAATGCATTGAAGACCACCAGAAAAATTATACAGAACCTCATGTGTTTGACTTCTATCCACTCTATGAAGATGGCGACATAATTCAAATAGAGATAACGCAAACAGTTTCGGTAGGTAGTGTTGCCTGTGATCTTGCCAGTCCTTACTATCATGATATTATTTTTATCGGGTTCTGTAAACCGGGTGAATATACATTAGATGTGAACGGAAATATTAAGAAGTTTCAAGTCGGTTAATATGTTGCATGCTCTATGATAGTTTGATGCGGCACAAGTGGGTCTATCGCATTAGCCATTGTAGATAATGTCAATTTGCCAGTAGGCGCGTTTTGGAAACGCGCTTTTTTATTTTTTGCTTTTGTAGGAGTGACCTCCCGGTCGCGACCGTATACATGTATATGATGAAGATTAATTTATTATTCGGGTAATTTTTCATTATGCATATTCGGAACATTTTAAGGGGTCTTCAGTTCCGTAGGAACGCTATGTTTATAGCAGCGCGGACGACCTCATCCCCTTAGTCCCGCTGAATGCCATAAGACGAATGCGCGTATGGCATTCTCCATGATTCATAGCGTTGATTTGGTAGGGACGATATGTTTATTTTTTATCCCGTTCCTACGGAACTCAAGAGGTGCGTTTATTTCGTTTTTCTATAAACATAGCGTCCCTAACGGGACTAAGGAAAATACCTGATTTATTTTTTAATCTTCATTGTATACATGTATGCACTTTGTCTGAACCAAGATTATCAAATTAGCAGAAAATAAACGAACATGTTAGAATCTGTATAACTGCTAAATTGCCACAATTCCCCTTAATTCATACACTTTTTTTATTTTTTTTCAGAATTTGCACCCTTTTGCCTTCATACTGTGTCTTTAACTTATAAAGGGTGTCATATAATCTGTTTGAGAAATCTATGTCAAAAGACACACCACAAATAGATATGTGATTAACAGGAGGTGGTCTGATGTCCCGTGATTTTCTTACCAACAAATGGATAATCGGCAGCTTCTTGCTACTGATTATTATTGCCGGTGGGTGCTATTTCTGGTACCAACACTCACTAACAGCTGATAGAAAAGCGGCAGCCGATGCTGCGGAATACGCGCGCCAATGGGAAAAACAGAAGGCGAAAGCGAAAAGCAACACGGCAGAAACAACGTCAACCCAAGCCCCTGCGGAAAGCAACACACCGCAGAACGCAGAGAAACACATAACTAACGCAACCGTGACGAAAGAGACAGCGGCGACACACGGACAAACAGGTGCAACTGCAGAAAACAGAGAGACAGCAGAAGTGCGCGTGTCTCCGTACGGCTTCGGGCCTTATCCAGAAGTGCCCGAAGGTTTCATTGATGCTGTAGGTAAGCCTTTTTGGTTGCTTCCGGATGAGTTGCTCCGTCAAAGGCGTAAACCACCTTCCCGCAACGTAGAGTTAATGCAACGTGTTATGGTAAAACTGTGGAAACAAGGACGTACCGACGTTGAAGCCGCTTTCATGGATGGCGACAAAATTAGGGTGCATTTCAAAAACCGTGCGTACGTCCGGTATAGCACAGTTACAACATTGGATGGAAAAGAAGTGAAATATATCTCCTCATGGAGAGCTGGTAACAGCGTTTCACAACCACAACCTCAGCCTGGGGACGCTTATCCTCCAGGAGAACAAGATGTTTCTCCTGGTGTTGAGTTAATCGACATGGACGAAGAACCAGGTATAAACCCCTATGAATTTCTGGGGTTAAACTAACTAAAAAGGAGAATGACAATGCGTTTACTTTCAGTTACTTCTTTGACATACTCCCCCCGCTAAAGCAGGGGGATTCTTAGTCCCCATGCCACAGGGTAGATTGTGGTATCAACAAGGATTGCTTGCCGAAGCAAGTCTAACATCCTCTTCTCCAAAGGTAGATGCCCCTACCTTATGAATATTGATTGCTGCGTTTATATCACGGTCATGATTGATTTTACAGGTATGGCAATACCAATCGCGAATACTCAAATCAAAGAACATTTGGATTTGTCCGCAGGCATGACAGACTTTGCTTGTCGGTGTCCATCTGTCAATTGTTTCAACCCGTTTACCTCTTTTTTGTGCTTGCCACTTGATTTTCTGCATGAAGTCTCCAAAGGCGTAGTCAGAGACTTTTCGTCCCCAGAGGCGTTTCATGCCGTCAAGGTTCAAATCTTCAAAGAAACAGACATCAAACTTTCTGACAAGTTCAAGTGCGAGTTTCCAATGATGGTCTTCGCGTTGCCGATTGATTTTTCTGTGAACACGTGCAAGGTCTTTCCTCGCACGACCACGATTGCCACTGCCTTTCTGCTTCCGAGACAACACACGACTCGCACGCTTGATCTGTATGGAAGCAGACTTATAGAATTCGGGAGATTGATGTTTTGTGCCATCACAACAGGTGAGAAAATCCTTGAGACCAAAGTCAAACCCTGCTGTCTTACCAGTCTTAGGTGCAGGCTCAAGTCCTTGTGTATCTGTTGTGATTGTGATATACCAATCTCCTACTGTGTCTTTCTTAGTGGTAACTCGTTTGATAGTGCCTTCAATAGGCCGGCTATACCAGAAGCGATACCACCTGCAATTGATACGGATTTTCGCTACAGGACAACCTTTTTCTTTCTCAATAGGCTCTATTTTCACTTGACTACCAGCAAAGGTCATGGA
>JAPPMR010000057.1:0-5717 GCA_028818995.1 Candidatus Poribacteria bacterium
CACCGCACACGCGAAGATGTTGCACACCCCGCCCGATATGAGAAAAAACGATTTAATTTGCGTTCAGCCCCACCCTAAGCACCGTTTTTCAGCGCAGCAGAAACAGAGAAAGTCAATGTTTATCAAGGGTCAAGGAGAGAGGGCATCAGGTAGGCGCGTAGCGGAGCCTCGGAAAACCCGTCAGAAACGGACAGAATCACACCGAAAACGGACAAAATTCACGAGAAAACGGACAGTTTTTCATCACAAACGGACAGTTTTCGGAGGTAACGGACACGGATTTACCAAGCATCCCCAAACACCGCCAGAGGGGCAGGATCCGATGATTTCCGATTTAGAAGTATTTTTCGCGCGTCCGCCTCGGAGATCGGTTCAGTGCTATCAGGTGGATAGAGTTCTTGGGTTGTGGCATCATACGACCACAATCCCACCTCATAATTTGGAGGGGTCTTTTTCATCCCTTTTCCTGGCATATTAAAGAGAATCGCTTTCATATCCCGATGATAGTGTGCTGTCACCATGAAAAACGCCTCGATCGGCGCGTTCTGTAGATCAACGCGCTCCGATTCAAACGCTTCCGCTTCAGCATCGGCTTTAGCGAGTTGCGGGTTCGTGTTCCAGCCGAGATGCACCAACGACCACCTTTTCATGAGCCTATCAACCGTCGCGACGCACGCGTTGAAGGTTTTGACGATCTTGATCTGCTCGGTATCACTCACGTCCTCCAACGTGAACCCATCTTTCACGCCACCCTTGCAAACATCAATCATTTCAGTATAGACGCGGAGCAGCTCATTGATGAGATCGCGATTGTCGGCTTCTGTCCATTTCACAGAACGATGCAACTTGTAAACGCCTTTTTTGACGAGGGACACCTTGCCATCCGATTGCATTTCTGTGAGATCACGCCGCACGGTTCGCTCAGAGCGTCCGGTCTTTCGGGCGATCGCAGCAGTCGACTGCTCACCCTCCTCGAGAAAGTTAGAAATCGCAGCAGCGACCGTTGATTTCTTTAGTTTGGAGGGCGCGGGGGACGGAGAGTAGGTTTCTTCGAGAGGCTCACCGGTGAAAACAGTTTCATCTTTACTTTCGGGGAGTGCGCGCAACCGCATCTTCAGTTCGACCCTGTCGGCATCTGTATAAGAAACGTCTTCGGTATCTTTTTCTGGCGTGGACTTCTGATTGGAGAGTTCCGCGGCGGCTTGACGTGCCTGATGTGTGTTAGAATCGTAGCCTCGATTTGCGAACGACCACCGGCGCAAGAGCGCGTCAATGGTAAGAGCTACCGACTTCAATGTTTGCAGTGATTTGAGTTTCGTGGGGAGATCCGCAGTGCAGAGCTGCTTGACAAAATCTGCATATCTTGAGAGTAAATCGGCATAATAGTCGAGTAGCTGATTGATCGTCGCTTTGTTATTGTCTTCTGTCCATGCCATCCTCAAGCCCCCCGGAGAAAGATATATTACAGTATAGCACGTCCGGAAAGAAAAAACACACGAGAAACGCCCACAAGCCTCTTTGATTTCACGCCCCTGTGGTAGAACCCTCAGCGGATCCACAACGACAGCAGGCATTGAATGCGTCCAGCAGGATTTGAGATTCAAGGTGTTCCCCTGAAAGTCCGAGAGGGTTAGAAGGATCGCAAATTTGCAATCCTTTGTGGTATACTCTCTACAGAAAAGGGGAATTCAAATGTTTGAAAAGCCAACCGCTTTAGATAATTTAATGAACAAAGAACGTCAGTATGAAGACGCAGTAAATGGATTGCATGAAGCCTATCAAAATGCAGTAAAAGGCTTACATCAAGGCGATACGTACCCAGATATTGTCATGTGGATTCGTAGAGTCAAGAAACAGTACTTTCAATATCAAGATGCCAAGTATAGATACCAAACTGAAAATAATTGAAAAAAGGAGTCTACGAGGTATGGGTACACAAGAATACTTGTCGTCCCCAACGCGTCTCATTTTAATTAGAGCCACCACAGCGCACGACCACCATCCTCTGATTTCGAGGGATTGACGCAGTGAACTAAAACTGTAGATTTCGTCAATTAACGAAAGGTCCGGTAAACGATATACACCTCGCTTGAAACAATCTCGGCTGTCCTGCGTGCCTCGCTATCGGAGAGAAACGCTAAGATTTGCGATTTGATACCTTTATAATAATTTTCCGAAACTTTATTTAAAACTTTTTTCATTTTTTTGCCCTCCGCGGTCCCCAAAGCAGTCCTGTTTCTGACGATCTCCCAATGGTGACAAACCTATCCAACCCTGATGATACCTACTTGAAACCGATTTTTGCGAGAAATCTTGAGCGTTACCTGCTCCTGCGAAAAGACTGCCAAAAAGTTCCGAAAGTCGCCAAAACGCTTCCGAAACGCATCCAATTGCATCAAAATATTTCCGAAAGGCACTCAATTGCTTCCGAAAGTGCCTACAAAGTTACACTTAAGTGCCTACAAAGTGGAAGTTTCAGGGGGCATATCGGTAGGCACTGTACTGCCATCGGAAAATCGGGACACTCTCTCCCCCAAATGTGATATAATTACAATTACAGAAAACGAGACGACGATATTTTTCGCTGTAATTCGCAGCATTTCGCAAGGAGGTAAAACCATGAACACAGAACACAACAACGGAAAGCCACAAGAGACAGAGTTGCCACGCTCCATTGAAGGCGGCGACGATGATCATAATCGTCGACGGAGATTTACCCATATCGTAGCACCGAGTGCATAAGGGGCGAACCTGATGATAGGTGGCATATCTTCTTACCCCTCATCAGTGGAACTAACGGTTTCCGACTGTCTATCAATAGCCTCATACACGCCTTGCATATTCGGGAAGTCTCGCGAGTCTGTCACGAGATAGAGTTCACGCTCGGCACGGGAGAGAGCGACGTACATCACACGCGCCATCTCATAGACACTTGTCTCCGATCCCCTACCGCGGGAGGGGAAGAAACTGTAGCCGTCTACGATCACGACAGGTGCCTCCATGCCTTTCGCTTGATGCACGGTCATCACTTCTGCGGATGCATCGACCAATTCTTCATAAGTCGGGATGTGATCGTAGCGTGTAAGGACGCGACCGAGAAAAGATACATCGGAACTCACGCTATCCGAGTGCCAATTGATACTGCTACCCTTGAAGATACCAGATTCACCTTCTGGTGATCTTCCCGACCAATCGCCGATATTTTGGACCTGCGATGCCAATGTGAGGGGATGGATCTGCTCGCGAAAATCGAACAGAGGTTCTAATCGAGGTTCAACAGTTAAGTCGTCTACGTGTGCCAAATCTGCCAGTGCCTTTTTTCCGATACCGTTGAGATATGCTGCCGCGGCTAAAGTGTTTTCGTGTGTAGGCTCGTGTAAAAATGCCGTGACGTCAAGGATACGATCAACGATGGGTTTCCGGACACAAAATATACGTCTCTCGCCATCCTCAGCAAACCGGACTGTTTTCACATAGGGGATGCCTATCGCCTTTAGGTCATAGCAGTTCATTTGGACAGCGCGATTGGTATAGGAGAGCACCAATACTTCCGCTGGTTCGGATATCTGGATCTCATTTAGACGTTCTTTCGTTTTTATATAGGGTTTGACGGCTCTCATATTCTCAGCAGAAAATGCAAACAAGATGTGCTGTTTTTGAAGGACCATCACCTCACCGGTTTTCCGCTCACGGCCTGATACCTGATCGTTCATCGTTTTGACTGCGGATAAATCATAGATGCCTGAATATGTCACAAACCTGACAGGTTGGGTGAAAGCCTGGTGTAAGAAAGAATCGGAGATAGCACCCGTCAAGACTCGGATTTTTTCGTTCCAATGGCTGGTATCAAATTGTCGTCCATAGCCTCTATGTGTGTATTGGAGATAGCCTTTGTTGCAAGCATGTAAGAACAGGTCTTTCGTTAACGCCACGTCCTGTTTGCAGTATTCCTCAATTCTGTCTATTTGTCCTTGCTGCCACCAGCGTATACTGGCTAACCCGTCTGCTGTTTTTCCTCTCCCCAGCGTGTATTGTCCTAATTTGTCGAGACCGACACGGAGCCGTTCATCCGTCCACAGTTGGGCATGCATGTCAAAATTGGGTAGGGATTGAAGGTCAACTGCTGTATATGCGGATAAGACTTTGTAATCAAAACGCAGGTGGTTAAAACCGACGATAAGGTCAGCTGTGTGGAACAGTTCGATCAAATCAGCAACAGTTGCCTCCGTATAGCTTTTATAACTGCGGTCGTGTGTATCATAGGCAACCGCGAGTGCGAGCCCGAAACGTTCCGGGTATTTCCAACCACCAACGACTTCTTGCGCGGAGCGTTGCGTCTCTACATCAAAGTAGATGACACGAGAGTCAACATTCATTTAGATCCTCCTTAGACCTCTAACGTACTGTATCATGAGATAGCGGATAGAACGCGATTGTAGCAGAAATCGCAGGAGTTGTGAAGAAAAAACGTTCACACAAAACGGCACAGATCTTCTTATACTTTAGATCGCGATTTAGGCTTGAATCAAAAGACCATTTGGTATCTGATGAGGCATAGACCAGCTGAAACAACGAAAACAGACTGTGCGTTTACTATTATGGGTGAAAAATCTCGTAAGTCAAACACACGAAAAGACAAGGAGCCCGCTTATATGAGCCCCATTATCGGAATCACCTGTAAAAAAACAACTGATGATATGCAGAACTACATTGATGCGATTGAGCAATACGGTGGTGAACCGCGCCTATTCGTCTCACGTGAAAAGTCTGTCGCCGATCACCGCGACGCTATTTCCGAATACCTTTCAGAGATAGATGCGCTCCTATTGCCAGGCGGTGGTGATATGAACCCAGCCCTCTTTTTTGAGAAGCGACATTCCGAGGTTAAAGGTGTGAGCCGCTCTCGCGATGCGTTAGAAATCTGGCTATGTCAAGATGTCTTAAAGGCCGACCTACCTATGTTAGGAGTCTGCCGCGGTATTCAGGTCATGAGCGTTGCAATGCGTGGAAGCCTATATCAACACATACCCTGCCAGTTCACAGACCCTCTGCTACATAAGAAAAAGAAAAGTAGGAATGATTCTCAACATGACATTCAGATCGAAACAGGGAGTTTACTAAACCAAATTACAGGCGATCGAGTTGCTAAGGTCAATTCGCGACATCATCAATCTGTGAAAGTGATAGGCGACGGGTTTATCGTAACAGCGCAATCGGAAGATGGTGTAATTGAGGCCATAGAAAACCCATCAAAACGGTTTGTGTTGGGTGTGCAATACCATCCAGAGCGGATGCTGAAAAAACCGGACATGGAGGCACACGCGGCCCACCTATTTACTGCGTTTATTAAGGCGGCTTCCCAATCATAGGGAGCAGGCGGTAGTTGGAAAAAGTGTCGTTCCTACAGAAAGACAGTGGAAGTGCACACCGAGGTATCTAATCCCTCTGGGCGACACTTCCGTCGCTCTACAGAAAAGGCTTATCCTACTCTTAACAATCTCTGCTTTCGACTCGTTATCTCTGAGTTTGGAGAGGTCATAACCGCGGAGTGCGAGTTCCAAGAACAAGGTTTCGTCCTTCTCTTTCGCATCTCGGACGTTCGCATAGTTGACCCCCAAAGCAGGCAGAAACGAGTCAGATTGTCAAGGATTCTGGTGCGTTTCATGGGGTACTCACTGGCTTTAACCCATTTTTGAACTCAATGGCATCCCATCCTT
>JAPPMR010000057.1:5727-14811 GCA_028818995.1 Candidatus Poribacteria bacterium
ATCGCGTTTCGGAGGGATCTGAGGGCGGAATTGGCATCTGCAACTGTTTCAAATGTTGCAATGGTTACCGTTTTGTCCTCATCTTCGTCTTCTTCAAATTCTACATTATCAATGAGAAGTTCCCATCCTGTTGCCGACGCCGGTGCTAGATAAGGGAGATCGTCTTCTTCTTCATGAATTTCCAAATGTTGATCATCTTCTGTTCTAATGTACATTGTTATTCTCCTGTAAAACATAAAATTAAGCGATTACTTGCTGTGTATTTTTTACAACACAGCCCACCATAAATCGAAAAAGTAGGTTGTTTTGTTACTCCGCACAACCTGCAAAGCGAAGAAAGTGTACTGCCATCGGAAATTTAGACCCTCTTTGAACCAAGATTGTGCTACACTCACAATCTACTTGAAAGGGGACTCTGATGGCGGTACATTTTACTTGGAGTCCATGAATGGAACGAAGAATGAGTCAATCACTTCTTTCAACCGTTCTATAGGAATTTGTCTATGAAACTCGGAATCTGTTATCGCTATAGAATCTAACCATTTTTCCCAATACGATTCTATGATGTCAAAATCTGCTGGATTCTCAATCCCTGCCTTTTCATCTGCTCTGGGATTGATTTCTACCATCATAAATTTTATAGGGTAACTCTTGAAATCTTTTTTCGTCGGCGACAGCGTGGTGATCTCATCCTTCCAATTTGGATTGTTCTTCCATGCCTCTCGCCATTTCGGGATTATCATGAAATTCCCTTTGGGAAGATAGGCTTCAATAGTAGGATCAAATTTTAGATAGCCATCCGACAAACAGATGATGTAGTTGTGAAATCCCTCCTTTTTTAGATGGTACCGCGCATAATTGTTAAACCAACTCCAAATATCAGCACCTGTAAAAGGATTGTCCTTCCATTGGTATAATTCACGAATCGACTGAAGCATTAACTTTCTCTTTTCTTCAAACTTTGGTAAGTTTTCTCCAGTTGCCGAATCTTTAATAGTCAAATTTTTCATAATATTTGACGGAATTGAAGGTGCCTTGGGTTGCTTGGGAATCGCGACAGTGAGTTCGTGTGGAACCCGCCCTGGATCCATCACCGGTTTTCCAAGATGTTTCCGAATCAATTTCTCTTCAAACCAAGTGGTGATATAGTCAACGATTTCAATATCTCTTTGAATTTGCTCCGAGTGAGTATATTTATTAGACGGATCAACCCGATCGGATATATCAAGGACAATAACAATATTGACTGCCTCCGACGCGGGGGGTTTTAGTGTTTCTCCGGCTGCTTGCCAAACGACGAGAAACATAAAAAGCACAATACATACATTTTTCATAAGAATACCTCCTTGAATCTGATTTTCCGTTTCTACACAATAGTGGATTTGTAATTGCTAAGCGTTTGATCCGCTACCTGCTGGATTTCTTTGATTTCCGCCGATACTTCACTGGTTAACTCGGTTTTCTGCCATGCAACAAATCGACACCATCCGGTCACGAATTCTTTAACATGTTTTTCCATCCTCTTGGTATCTATAGGATTTCTTTCTGGCAGTTTCAATAAATCCTCCAACTGGTCAATTTCTGTTTGGTGTTTGTCTACTTCCTCCTGAATGTTCCCAACTATCTCGTTGAGTGATACCACCTCTTTCTCCGTGTTTTCCTTTTCAGTTTCTATGCGACCAATTTCGATTTGAATTGGATGTCTATCCGCTTGAATTCGCGCAGTTATCTGTGTATCAAGCGAATTAATTTCGTTTTCCAATCCCTCAATCGCGGCATCTATAGAGGCTAACCTAACATCATACTCATGCTCCTTCTTTTTTATATATTCCCCGTAGGGACGGACTTTTTTCCACGATTCTAAGGTGGTATATATCGCACAGGTTAACAATAAAGACGGAACAAAACCCAAAAAAATAATTGCAGCTACATTGGATATCCAGTCCCATTTTGACACAGGGTCTTCACCATTAGTTGATTCCGTTTCTGTGCTCCCTCCTAACCTCATCCTCGCTGCCTCTTTAAGAGCATTTTGCGCTGCTATTCTATCCTGTTTTATATCCTCTATATTTTGCGAGATATTTTGTGCAATTATCACATCAAACAGAAAAGTCAGTACCAAAAATATGGCGGCTCCTTTATTCAACCATTTTCCAAGGTTTGATTCGAGGAATTCGCTTATACAAAAATGAAGGGCGATTGCAAAAACAATGAAAATCATCGGGAACAGAAGGACAAAGTAGTTTCTCTTGGGCTTATTGTCCCAGGCCCGCTGCCACGCGAAAGGATCTACATATTGATTTAAAGCAGGAGCGGTTTGTTGACCGGATACGTCAGTTTGTTCATCGGTCCCTACTTGTTGACTGGATGTGTCAACTGGTTTATCAGGTTCCGGGGAGAAGGCTTTCATAGCAACAGAGGTATAAAATATATAGACATAGCCAAGTAATCCAATAAGTGATAATGTGTAACACACTGCAACAACACATTGCTTCGCAGAAAATCCGATTTTGGGCATATCTATCCCCGTGAGCACTACCAGATTTTTTAATACTTCCACCGTTAAAGGGATTTTCGATTCAGCTTCAAGTGTCGTTTTTTTTACCACCTTGCTTCTCAATTCTTGCTGGAATCCGTCCTTCTTATTACGCAAATCTTCAATAACAGGATCTGGTGAAGGCACCATCTTAGCCTCTGGAGGTGCATCCAACTTCCCCTTCAACTTAGCGAGAGTTGCCTCCTGCTCTGCTACCTTCACCTCTCTCGTTCTGATTTCCTTTTGGCACTCGTCCTTATTCTTCTCTAATTCTTTCTTTTCGTTCTCTAAAGACTCAATCTTTTCTCGGAACTGCTTGTGATTGGAGACTATCTCAAGCTCCTCGTTACGAACGATAACCTCAATATGATTCTGCACTGCTTCCGCAATTCCTCTTCCCGCGGCCGCGGACGCATAGCCACTATCTGCACTATAGTAAGGTTTTCTATCCAAACCGGGGTTCACTTCGTTTTCACGTTCAGTATTCATAAAAATTACTCCTATTGATGCCTCTTAAAAACTTGGTATCCATTGCAGCCAACGCGGGCGACGCAACTCTTTTAAAATAGAAAAGTGCAGCTTTTTTAGCAATCGTGCGGCATCATCTGCTGGATATTTAAAGAATTCCCGCCTTGGATTAACACGGAACTCAGCAAGTTCTCTGTGCATTTCCTTCTCAAGTTTTTTACATTGTTCAAGCTCCAACTGTACGAAATTGACAGCAACTTCAAAAGGCATTGGAACGCCCGTTGATCGAGAGAGCTCATCTGCTCGTTTCTGGGCAGTCTCCATTGTATACCCAATCTTTATCAAGTCCGGCATAGCACGATTTTTCAAAATAAAGACACATCCCATTGTGAATCCTTTCGATAAACACAAGTTGTTTTCCGACGCATAACCTACAAAGTGAGTGTTACTTACAGGAGATCAACTCGATCAAATTTAGGGCTGTTTGTCAGAGACAATTGACCTAAACACTGATATGTGATCGTCAATTCCTTTTCGACACTCGCTGTCTTGTGTATCCTCTCCAACTACTATAATAAAGATATCTGTGCAACCAATGTGTCGTGAACTTTATGCAACCGTTGTGCGTCGGGATGATACTGCTCATTCTAAAATTTCCGATCCGTTGAACGAGGGAAGTTGTTGCGCGCAAAAAGTTTATCAAACCTCCGGCGATAAAACAAACGACATCAAAGAGAACCGTCCACTGTTCCTATCGCGGGACCATTGACGTGAAAAGCCGATGTCGCGTCGACGCAAAATGTCTGGAGACCAACCTTATGAGTGGTAGGGAGGTTCAATCATTGTTCGAATTACCTGATTTTTCCCGTGAGGTTTTCAAGCGGGAAGGCTTCATTACTTTCCCAGACGGATTTCTGGACACGAATTTCTGCTTTACCTGCCTCGCCTTCCAATTCGACGCCAGGGGATATATCATCAGGATCGTTAGTCAGAACAGCTTCCTGTCCACCAATGTATTCACATAGTTCGGTTACGCGATCTCCAAATTTTTTACTAATATTTTTGATAAACCGCATATTCTGTTTCACAGTCTCGAAATTGAGATCGGTGTTTTCAGGTATTGGAACGACACAGAGTAAGAAATTCTCTGTTTTATCCAAAGCGTTCTGGGTCTGCTTGGAACTCATCTTGACGCTCTCGGTTCGCGCAGATTTCACCTCGATCCACCATTCTCGGACTCCCTGAGTTACGCCGAGAGTTATCAAATCAGACTCAACTATAAAATCCGCGCCGGTGTGAACAGGTTTCACCTCGAAACCCTCATCTTTCAAGCTATCGCCCACCCACTTTTCGACTTGTTGTCCCAAGGCCCGGTTCTGATCTACTCTTTGTTGTTGTTCATGACGCTCTACAAGTTCTTCAACGACTTGATTCAAGTCGTCCTCAAGTGTTTTCATGTTTGGGACTCGTTTCGCTAAAGTGACAAAGGGTTCCAAGTTGCCTTCAGCTAACTGATGAAGTTCCGCCATCTTTTGGATTACTGTGTCGCGTTCTTCATTATTCATAATAAATTCAAGCCGCAATTCAGAAGGCGTCAATCTTATTGCTTTCAAGAATTCGACAAGGACATGATTGTCATCCATCGCGCTAAGTTTCCAATTGCTACTTCGAAGCAAATTCGCGAGGGACTTCGCGTCTGGAGCGAAGCGTGAATCCCCCTGTCGAATCCATTGGTTGTTTCGCACGCCTTCCAGCCATGCAGCCTGATAACAATTGTGAGACTTTCCACAAGACTTACATTCTATCGTTTGAGTCTCCAATGATTGATGCCCTGCCTTGATAAGATATTCGGTGAGGAATCGCCAGAACAAGCGACCACGCTCTGTGCTATTCCTTACTCGGTCCATGATCGTCTCGCGTTCTACAAAATCGATAACACTTAAGGGGGCAGTCGCTTCGTGCCCCTCATTAACCCCCTGTAATTCTAAAGGCAATGCGTTGAGATGCGTCACCTCGCGGGATATTATCACATCTGTCCGAACAATATCTAAATCATCCAGATGTTTCCATACCTCCTGATCAGGCACCTTTTCAAAAAAAGCGTCATCCAAGATGCGTTCCGGTGGAAAAAGATCTGCAAACGGCTGTAAGTCTTTGTGCCATGAGCGAACCGGTGCCAACGGTGGCGTGCGATTATCAGCACTTGACAGCTCAAGAACGGATTTGCCATCCACTGCGAACACAGGAAAATTAAATAAACGGGTGAACTTCTCTTGACCTACTATCCAATCAAAGAGGCTCACACTTGCTTCCTTGAAAGCAGCATCTGGATTCTCGTTAGCGCGATTTGTGAGATTCACGAGAAGTTTGTTAACAACTTCGTCATTTTTCATATATCCGGGACCATCTTCTTGGTCTAATGAAGGAAGTCGCGGATCACGCAGTTCAAATCGGATACGCCATTCAAGCAACTCGGCGACTTCCTTTAGAACATCGTCTATGCCTGGATCTCGGTGGAGCTGCGACAATGAATGGAGCCAGCCCTCTTGGTCAGGAATAAAAGGAAGAGCGTGAATTATATGGTCGAATTCGTTATCCCTGAGAAATCCATAAAGTTGATTTAACCATTCAACACCGCTAACATCTGCTCGAAGCAATTCCTGAAGATTCGTAAGATTGCCCCATCCTTGGGAGTTTTTCGTCTTTTCTACTATCTGTGATGCCAGTTGGTTACCATCAATTCCTGCCCGAAACATTGAGGTTTCTTCCCCAAGTATATTTGCCCAATTCTTGATGGTTTTACACCATCCTATTGCTTCTACTCGCCGCGGCAACTTCTCAGAATATTCTTTCCAAACTTCCAGTAAGTCCCAAAGAGCCTCCACGCCCTCGTCCTTTTCTGCTACTGGCAGTATAGCCTCTTTCATCAATATCGCGTTGCCAGTCTCATTGAGTACAACAGGAGTATCATAGATTGCTGCCATGAGTTTGTTTCTGACACACTTTTTTAGCCACTCCGCATCTACCCAATCGTTCCCTTGAATCGCAGGAACTTCTATCCATCGATGCGTGTGATGCCACGCGGCTGCTGCCGAATGCTGAAGCAGGCGAGTAAGTAACACACAAGCTTCTTCAATAACGGCTTGATTGGTGTTATTTTCTGGGTCGTCGTTTTTCCCAAGATATACGCCATTCCGATTTTCTGTTGGCGTAAATTTGAAACTGTTGATGACAGCGGGAAAGCTAAACGTTTCGGTACCCACTAAAGGAAACCCTAAAAATAGCCGTGGCATATTCTCAACAGACCGGCATACCAAACTGCCATCTTCTGATTCCAGTGGGACGATGACTGAAGTTTCCATATCGCCTTTCGTCAGAAGATATTGTCTATCCTTTGAATTTCCATTCATGTCCTCTGTCACTGTAATTTGCTGAACGCTGGATGGATCCGATTCAGGGCGCTTTGCTTCAAAGCACAACTCTTCGCCGGGAAAATCAATGTTTATTCGAGAAAATTGTGGATTGGAAATAACCACGTACGGGGCGCATTGCTTCAGTGTTTCAATTCCGGCTTCAACGGCTTGCTCTGCTTCCTGCTCTCTAATAGGATAGACGAATTGTGTCGTGAAAGAGTCGGGCAAAGACTCCGGACGGGCTTCCTTTATAGAACTCTTAAATGCCTCCCATGTCTGATCCATTGACTCTTGAAGTGCTTTTACAGAATCAGGTTTACGCGCGAGGCGGAAATTAAACCAATTACCATCCTCCAGTTGACCCGAGACATCTATTTCCCACGACAACAGATGAGTGGTCAGAAAACCGCTCCCATATTGTCCGATTGTCCTTTCATCTTCAACTTTCGTCGAACCGTAAAAAATGAGATGGGCTATCTCGTCCACTGTGAAACCGCGTCCATTGTGCAAAAAAACGAGTTCAGCCCCACTATATTTAACGGCTGCAATAAGGTGGTTATCAGCATCTGTCGAAACATCGCGGGCATTCTGTAGCAACTCCCAAATCCATCGCTTATGCCTACCGCTCGACTTCATCTCATTGAGGTGCTTGAAAACGCCCTGTGCTGTGTTCTCAATCAGAACCTTTGTCCTCGTATCGTCATAGTTTTGGTTCATCATAGAATCTTCCTTTCGTAAAATCAGGTTGTTTTGTTGTCCCGTACAATCTACAACGGGGATTCTGAATGTAATGGACCGCCATTCACGTTACTTTCATACACTAAATACTCAATTTTTTTGTCTGCTAATCTGTCAAACTCCAAAATTCGTTAGGCTGTGTCAGAAACCAACTTATCCTTTTCACATATTAGTTGATATTTAGGAGTTTGAGCGCCGAAACGACTATAATTGCGATTACCAAAATTGTTAAAAGAGTGAAAAAGAACCGCTTCCTAACTGAATGAGATTCCGATTTTATGTGCGGGATTTGTCGCATAAGGTTCTCGTGTAGACTTCTAGATACCTGCGCGCTCCCGAACACTTTTTGAATTAGGAGTATCTCATCCTTTTGTAAAGATTTGTGCGCCCGCTGAAGCCTACGTGTAATTGTATTCGCTGACACACCTAAGAAGTTACCTATCTGCTTAGGTGCCATTTCACCCAAGTAACAAAGGACGATTATCGTTCGCTCACTCTCTGGCAGTTTTTTCAACGCTTGCTGCACGAGTTGATAACGATATGTGTCTGCATTGGTCTCACGCCGCTCCAATCCCATTGGTGTATCCTCCAGTGATTATATCGCTGATTCGTTCCGTCGGGACCAACTAATTCGGCTGTTCTTTCAAAGTATCTTCGCACGAAGATTTAGGGAGTTATGGGCATCACACATCGAAAACCGATGTTGAAATAAGAGTTTGGAGGCGTATTCCAATTGCGAGGGGTAACCTGCACATTCCGTGCTATATCAAACCAAGAGCCACCGCGCAAGATGCGGGACGACTTAACGCTGATAAAATCATCCATTATTTTCTCTACACTGTTCGCACCGGCTAACGGATTTTCACGCGGCGATACAAGATAAAAATCCTTATTATACTCATCAAGACACCATTCCCATACGTTCCCTGCCATATCATGCAAACTATAGTTGTTCGCTGGATACTCACCCACACGGGTTGTATCATCAACGTTTTTGTTGTAGTTCGCATGCATTGCGATAAGTGCATTCCCATGGGGATACTTTTTACCTACCAAGCCGCCGCGTGCTGCACGCTCCCATTCCGCTTCTGTTGGTAGCCGTTTGTTTGCCCACTGTGCATACGCCATCGCTGCATACCAACTCACGTTAACGACAGGATGGTCGCCTTTACCATCTGGGTAGTCATTTCCATTCCAGTCTTTGAGGTAATTGGCATCTCGAAAACTTTTCTCAATTCGATCCTTTTGCCAGCGCGGATTTTGCAGTAGGAACTCCTTGAATTCAAGGTTGGTTACTTCATATTTGTCCATGTAGAATGCGTCTACATAGACAGTATGGACGGGTTGTTCGTCGCTTCCTGCCTCATCGTCATTGCTACCCATCTCAAATTCGCCTGCGGGGATGAGCACCATGCTATCGGAAGATATGTCAAACGGATCCTCCAAGACATCTTCAGTATCACAACCGACTATACCACTGAGAAAAATGGTAGCCAAACTGAAATATATAAGCGTAAAGAGATTGATATGTGTCCTCATAAAAATTTACTCCTGTTAAACGCTAGAACGTGCCGGTTATCCTGCCCCTGGAGCATATCCATAAAATGGCACGCTAACGGCTGTTCCAATTCAGAAACGATCCATCAATGACAGTTCTGCTAAGAGAGTTGTTGTTGGCACCCGAGTTTTTTCAGGATCGAGCGTTATCCATGCGACCATTCCATCGGCGTTAAGAATATAAGTTGCAGGGCGTGCTATCCTGGAGTTATTTGGATCCATTACATTGTAATTAGCAATTACCTGTAGTTTGTTATCACAGAGCACTGCGTATTTGAGTCCGTTGTCGTGAATGATCCGTTTTGTCATATCAACACTTTCGGAACTGATAGCAATAAGTTCGGCACCCGCCTCTTGAATTTCGGCATAATA
>JAPPMR010000203.1 GCA_028818995.1 Candidatus Poribacteria bacterium
AGAGAAGTGTTGGGCACTCCCCGCATCACAATAAACCTTACAGGCAGGTATCCGATTTGGGTATCTGCCTTTTCTTTTATCAAAACCAACTACGTTGGCATAAAATCATAAGAACTGCTGAAGAAAAGGGATCTTTGGAAATCAAACCTACACAAATTGCCGATTCCAGTCATGATGTGATTTCGCAACGCTTTCCGGATTTTTATGACTCCGAGCCACAAACCCCGGAACTTGCGGGCGACCAGTGGGCAGACCAATTTGGCTATAGCGCGTATCTACACTCCATCTAACCGTCTTCCCACAGTTCGGTAGTCCACGATGGACTACTCGCTCACTTGTAAGTAAAACATCACCGACATCAAGTTCAGCGGTAACAATATCACCAGGTGGCAATTCCGCTTCACTGATACCTTTACCGCCTGTATGACCCTGTGTCGGGTCTTGATAGTTGTGGTTTATTAGATTGAAGCAGTGTGAACCTCGGATAACCTGCATACATCCGTTCTCTTGATATGCTCTAACCATCGGAAGCCAAACGTTCACAACCAACGTTTCTCCTGCTTCTTCAGGAATAAGATACGCTAAATCTTGGTGCCACGGAATAACAGTTATATCCTGATTTGGTAGTTTCGCACGATAATTAAACTGCGGATGTGCAAAAATCTCTTGACCAATAAGTGCACCTACAACATCAAGAAGCGCAGGAGAAGTTCTAAGCGTAAACATGCCAGCCGTGCGTATCTTCTGGTCACGGAAAAAGTTGCTCCAAATCCAGTTCGGGTCGGAACAGGCACTTGACACCATCCCCAACCTCGTCTCAAAAGGTTCGTCATCATACGTATCCGATGGGGCAAGAACACCTGCTTTCACTGCCGCTTGAGTTCCCTCATCAACCTTTTTAGTTAATTCATCAATTAGAGGTTGAAGCGCTTTGTTTGGTAATAGATTTCGGATATGCAAAAATCCATCGTCATGAAATTTCTGTTTCTGTTGTGCTGTGAGTCCACCCTGATTGTGTTGTATAGACATTGCTATTCTCCTTTTTACACTTATGCAATTGGCTGAATCGCAACGGCACTGCCAATCTCACTGGATTTCATCGCCCCATCCAGTATCTGCATTAGCATCACAGCTTGCGAACCAGAATTGAGCGACTCATCCTCTTCTCGGATTGCTCGTATGAACTCTCGCGCCTGAAGTGTTATCTCATCAGCCTTTTGCGGTGCTGGCTTCATCGGTTTGACCTTAACACCATCCGGTGTTCCCACCAACAGTTTCCCATTTTCAAGTCCTGCCTTTGTACCGTAAAGGTGAAACTCCTGAATCTCGCTTTTGACAAGGTCGCTATCGGCTGCCGGCGTGTGTCGGTTCGTCGTATTCAGCGAAAATGCGACAGCAAAATGTAAGGTACAACCATTCTCAAACCGTACGAATCCACACGCGGCATCATCTGCAGTGTAGGTCTGCTCAGGAGGCGCAAGGTGAGAGAATGTACAGTATAACCCCGCCATCACTTCTGTAGGACGCGGACAACCCATCATAAACCAAACATTGTCAATCGCGTGGATACCGAGATCAAGTAGGACACCTCCACCCTTTGCTTTATCGTGACGCCATCCCCGTGCGGAACACCATCGTGTCCGTATCCACCGAGTTTCAGCGTAATATACTTCACCGAGTTCCCCTGCCTGCACAAGCCTGCGACCTTCCATCAACCGAGACGTGAAACGCGATTGACGGACAAACATATAGGTTAAGCCCTTGCTTGCGGCAAGTTGTGTGACTGGTATCAGTTCTGCTGCATCATTTGACGGTGGTTTTTCGCAAAGCACATGCATCCCACGCTCCACTGCTTCCAGTGAAACGGGCGCGTGCATCCATGTCGGAAGTCCAATGCAGACAGCGTCTAAATCGCACGCATCAAACATCTGTTGATAATCGTCGAAAACTCGCACTCCTTTAATATCACCCAAGACCCTTTGCCTGCGATCCGGATCTAAGTCTGCTAAAGCGACAAGTTGGACATTCGGTTCTCCATTGAGAATCACTGTTGTACTGCTAATTGTTCCACCGACACCAATGATTCCAACCTTGACTTTATCTTTCATCAACACTCTCCATTTTCACAAACTAATGAATTCCGCTATGACACTTGTTTAACTATTCCTGCGCCCATTCCATCAAATTAATAAAGTTGACAATTTTTGTCTGTTCCTATAGAGTATATACAAACAAGATTGAAGATAAGATTAAATTTCGTTTTTTAACTGTCCCAGATATTTATCTCAATCCCGGCGTATTCCAAGGGTTGTTTTTAGTTCACATATTACCAAAACACATTCCGGAAGGAGGAAACTCATACTATGTATCGTCACATTTTTTACCCCATTCTTATGTTACTTCTGTTAACAAGTATTGTTATGGCTAAAGGAGAAAAATTGGCTCTCGTAGGATCCGGGGCACCCGATCCGAAGGACAATCTTCTCATTGAAAACCTTGAAAAGTGGGGTTACGTCGTTGAACCTCACGCGCACGGTGCGAAACATCCTGTCGATCTTGCTGGCATAGATCTTGTCTTTATTTCAGAGTCAACCTCCAGTGCTAACATTCTGGGTGCTTACACAGATTCAACCGTCCCTGTTGTTAATGCAGAATCATTTACCTATGATGATATGGGATTTTCACCAGATGGCACATTCAACTCCGATGCAGGTGACAAAATAACGATCATTGACACAGATCATCCTATAACCGCAGGATTCAAAGGCGACATCTCTGTCAGTCAACCCGCAGCAAAACTTATGACGTGTAGTGGCTTAGACGGTGATGTTGACATATTAGCCGTCCGCACAGACAACAACGATCTCGTTGCCATTTCCGTCTATGAAAAAGGTGCGAAAACACTCAAAGGCACTACGAAAGCGATACATATCAACATCTGGCCCCACTCTACCGCTTGGCAGATGGTAACAGAGGACGGATGGGAACTCATTCACCGGTCTATCCTCTACGGTTTAGGTCAAATTGCGGCTGATGTCGCTCCAGAAGACAAACTTGCTGTCACTTGGGGACAGATCAAAACTTCCCGCTAAGGCAAATACTATAAGGGTGCGGTTTCAACCTCGCCCTTACAATCAGAGGCATTCAATTCTCCAATAATTTCACATTTAATCATAAGTCTTTTCTTGTAGGAGCGATCTCCGAATCGCGACAAAACACAATGATAGTCGGGAATCGGAGTTCCCTCCTACAATATAATTAATTGGGAGAAACTCGACAATTGGATGCCTCTGCCCTTATAATAAAGATGCCGACCCCGCATCCAGATATACCGTACAATCTGGATGCTTTTGTAAAATAGAGGCAGGGTGCATCGGAGTAATCTCACCGTGTAAACAATTCTGCACCGCCTCTGCTTTTCGTTCATCTGGTACTGTACAAATAATCGTCTGTGCTTTCATAATTTGGCGTATAGACATTGAGATCGCATGAGTCGGCACATCATCTAACCCATTGAACCATCCTTCACCTACCTGCTGCAGACGGCACGCCTCATCTAATTCAACTACAATATAAGGGTCCTCTGTTTCAAAATCAGCAGGCGGATCGTTAAACGCAAGATGTCCATTTTCACCGATCCCCACAAAAGCCACATCTATTTGGTGTTGTGAAATAATCTGATTGAGCCTATCACATTCGGATTGGGGATCGTTTGTTTCGCCGTTCAGGAAATGCACCGTTCCCGGTTGCACTATATCCACTAATCGCTCCTGTAGATATTTACAAAAACTCGCTGGATGCGTATCCGAAATCCCAATGTACTCATCCAAATGAAACATCGTCGTTTTTGTCCAATCAATTGATGCATTAGCGGTCAATGCACTGAGAAAATCGAATTGTGATGCTCCTGTTGCAACAATGAAGCGGGCATGTCCATTGGCAGAAATCGCTTCTTGCAGTTTTGTGCTTGCTGCTTTCGCTGCTGCTTCACTTGTTTCCTTTTTAGTATCTGCTTTAAATATCTTCATTTTTCTATATCAGATTTTTCGCTTGTAAGATGCGGGTAAAATCTTTTTTCCAACTCGGAGAGAGAGCGGGTAATTTTCTCGCCTTTGCTATCTTTTCATGGTAATCTGTATCAAAATAACGTAGATTGAGAATCTCTTTAACGCTCATCGGTTCCGGGGCAATTTCAACACGTGAAATTGCATCGCCTGCGGTAATCTCACCTTCTGCAAGCACTCTGAAGTAAAAACCAACTCGCCGACTCTCCAAAAACTGTTTCGGAAACTCCGGTAACCCCATTTTATATCCCAGTTTGAAACAAGGAACACGGGGTTGTGTAATTTGCAGTTTTACAGTCGTACCTATCTGAAAGACATCTCCGATGTGGACCTCTTCCTCGAGCATGCCCTCAACAGTTAGATTTTCACCGAATTGTCCATACGACAAATCGTCTCTGTTTAATTCCTGCTGCCAGTGCGAATAATGCTCAATTGGATAGCCGTATATCGCTTTGTAAGTGCCGCCATGCACCTTCAGGTCGCCCTGACCATCGCCGTCAATATTCTTTTCTCTGAGCATAACAGTGCCAGATATCGGCTCTTTGAAAATTCCCGTATGTACGATTTTACCGTTGTAGGTAATAGGTTTCGGTTTTGAAACGTTTATGGATAAGAGTCTCATCATGTGGTTAATATATACTTTTCATTAACACGTGTCAAGGGTAAACTCTTCCTAATTACGGACATTAGTTAGATTGAACAGAATTAAAACTCAATAACAACATATTTTGTGATACACTGAAATTGAATTCAATGAAATTTCAGAATTTTTTCATTTTTTTTCAAATTATGCACCCTTTTGATACCAGAATTACGTCACTAATAATCATAAACCAATCTCTTGTGGAGGACTCCGATGGAAAAAGACGATGTTGAACTGATTCGTAGCATCTTGTCGGGTGACGATTCAGCTTTCAGTGATTTAGTCCAAAAATACCAAAAGAGTGTTCACGCGCTTGCTTGGCGGCAAATAGGTGATTTTCAGGTCGCCGAAGAAATCACCCAAGATACCTTCCTGCAGGCATATAAAAAACTTGCCACTTTAAAGAATCCGAATCAATTTGCCGGATGGCTTTATGTAATCACCAGGAACCTGTGTACAGACTGGCACAGAAGGAAAAAACCAACCATGAAATCATTAGAAGCCACCAAAACAAAAACCTTGGAGAAAACCGCTTACGAACGCTATTTAGCAGAAGAGCGTGAAAAGGCGGCAGCAGAACACCGCCGTGAACTTGTTAAAAACTTGCTTGAAAAATTACCAGAGAGTGAACGCACAGTTGTAACACTTCACTATCTTGGCGAGATGACATCTGAAGCGATAAGCAAATTTTTAGGCGTTTCCGTGAATACTATTAAGAGCCGACTCCGACGCGCACGGAAACGTTTGCAAGAGGAAGAACCGATGATTCGGGAAACGCTTGGCGGTGTCCAATTGCCTGCCGACTTAACCGGAAATATCATGGAGCAGATCGCACATATTAAGCCAATACCGGCTTCAAGCAGTAAACCTTTGGTGCCGTGGGCAGCTTTAGGATCAGCTGCTGTGCTGGTTATTTTACTATTGGGTGCAAGCAATCAACTCCTCACTCGTTTCCAGAAACCTTACAGTTTAGCGGCACAATCAGAAACTGCCATCGAGATCGTTGATACGTCAATCCTCCTTGATATCCAAGCAAAACCTGATACACAACGTCAGATAGGGAGTGCTGTTCTTGCGAATAAGAACAATGGAGCGGGTCAACAATTACCTGACAATGCTTTAGCGTCTGATACCGATGAAGATTCATCCAAGATTTCTATCTCAACACACCAGTGGACACAAGCAAGAGGTCCACAAGGCGGAAATATACACGAAATTTTTCTAACTACTGAAGGGAAACTTCTCACTGTTTCACCGACGGGTATCTACCAAATGACAGAAGATGCGACTGAGTGGGTGCAAATCAACAACACGCTTCCCACTGATGTTTACTCCGAAATGCCTATGGCAGAACGTGAGGATACCCTCTATATTGTTTCTAAACGTGAAATATTTGCTTCAACCAATGGTGGCGTAAATTGGAATCCCATTGGCTCACGTCCAAATGGAACTGCTATTGATCTGCTAATAACTGACGAAGCATTTTATCTTGTAATGGACAATGAAATTTTCAGATCAACCGATGCTGGAAAACAGTGGGAACTTTTTAATGATGGTTTAAAAGATAGAGAAATTACTGCAGCGGCTGCCATCGGAAACACGGTATTCGTTGGCACAAACCGAGGACTTTACCGACTCAATTCAGGTATCTGGAAACAGTTGCCAGTAGGTAAGTTTAGAACAATCAACTCGTTGGCTATCTCTGAAAATACGCTATATGTTGGAATGACTCCAAGTGATTCTACATTGACATCATCGGAGTTGAAAACAAAGTTTATAAGAGAGATGATGCGAAGTGAAAATTCTAATAGTTGGGAAATTTTCCGCTCAGACGATTTAGGAAATTCGTGGATGAAAATAACGCCCAAGAATAAATCTTTGGAAAATATAGTGTCAAGGGGTGCAAAAATTTTGGTTTCCGGAAAAACTATTTTAGTATTGGGGACTATTCATTCTTACCGTTCAGAAGATGGTGGACAAACATGGGCTTACCTCGGAGTGAATATGGATTCAATTACAATAACTGATTCTCCTGCTTTGGCACTGGATGAAAGCACCTTTTATAAGGAGGGTTTTTACATACTTCAACGTACAATTGATGCGGGTGAATCGTGGCATTCCTTTATGAAAGGGATGATAGGTAATAAATTTGATAACTTAATCGCTTTCAAAGACCATCTCTACGTGCACTCCGATCAAGAAATTGTCCAATCTTCCGATGGCGGTGATACATGGACAACTGTTCCCGATGAATCTGAAAAACCGGATTCTCGCTACTTATTTTCGAGAAAAATAACAGTTGCTAATGATACTTTTTATGCAGTTGCACGTGATGCAAAAAACAGAACGCGTATTTGCCGTTTATCTTCCAAAGGTAATCTGTTAGTTCCTGTACAAGGAATGCCTGCAATAGACGAAAATATTTTCTCCAATGAGTTTCGTAAAAACATTGGAGAGAGTGAAGATGCCGACCTCTCTAATAATAATGAAAAAGTTGAGACATTGGAAGAGCAAATCCGGAATATGCGGGCAATGCTTAATAGCGGTGATGTTGTAGGGATTGCCGTTGCTGGTGAGACATTCTATGTAGCACACGCTCGCAGACTTTTCAAATGGAGACCCGGATTTCCGAAGTGGATGGATACAGGACTAAATATAGGTGAAGGTTGCAGTTTAATGGGAAACAATCTTGCCGCTTCAAGGAAAACTGTCTACGTAGGAAGGGATGATGGAAAACTCTTTCAATCACTTGATGTTGGGAAAAGTTGGAAAGACATTACGTCAACCCTTCCTCTTGAATTTGGCCGTTTCAAAGAGATTGTCTTTGTGGATTCAACAGTCCATGTTGCAACTGACAACGGAGTCCTCACCTCAGAATCTGGGAAACATTGGCGCGTGCTAACCGATAGCTCAGGAAAAAATATCGTCATTGCCAGCTTGGCAGTTGATGGAAACACAGTCTATGGTGTCGGTGATGCCGGAATTTTTGAATTAAATGATGATAACGAATGGCAGAAAATCTCTCAAGAATTTCCAGATGAAGTTCTTGAGCTTGTTATCCATAACGATAAGTTTTACATTGTAACTGCCAACCGTGGCATGTTTCACATTCCACTTGAAAAAGAAAATAGATAATTTTACATCATATACAGAGGATAAAAAATGAATAAAGTATTTCGCGTTGTAATCATATTAATTTTCGGTGCATTTCTAATTGTAGGTATAGGGTATTGGCAATATAAAGATGTAAAAACCCTAAATGTTGAAACTACTACAAAACATGTGGAAAAACAACAATCAACAACGGATACATTAGAGACCCGCAATCAGAACCAAAAGCCTACTGAAGCTCTAAACGAACCTGTTGATACACCGATTTCCACTGAAACAAATACAACCGACTCCAACATAGAAATGAAAAACGTAGATTCTATAACAAAAAAAGAGAGTGCTGATTATTTCAGGGGGTTGTCACAAAAAGACATAACTTCCAAACAAAAAGCGGCAGATGAATATGTTGAGAATGTGCTTAAACCATGGCATAAAGAATTGAGTAAACAGATAAAGGTTACGAAAGAGGAGATTGAAAGATCTCAGAAGGCATATATCGCAAAATTCGTCAAACGTTTAAATGCAATGTCTTTAGAAGAACAACGTGCTTATTTTAAAAAGAAGGAAACAGACTTCTATAACTATCCAAGCCGGAAAAGAATGGAAATCTATGAGCCTGGATATAGAGATCGCGAATGGAATAAACGTCTACAGTGGCATATTGACGCAGGATATACACTACCAGATGGTGTAGATTTCAAATAATAACACTATCTTGAACAAGTTTTACGACATACAAAGACTTTGAATAAGGAGTAAAAAATGAAAAAATATTCAGTTCCAACCTATTTTTCTCTTTTTCTAATAGGTGCGGTCGCGCTATGGTATTTTGGACATCATCGTCCAGCACAGGAAATACTGAAGGCTGAACCCAAGAAAGTTTATAGGACAAAGTTACCGGATACATTAAAACTCTCACAACGTTCTGAAGAGAGTACTACACGATCACATACAGAAGAAAAATCTAATAGTAGAAATTCTATGGGATCCTCTAAACAGGGGAATATAACAACAGATCTACATCGTCAAACAGCGTTGTCGGAAAAAGACATTAATGCATCTTATGAACAGATGAAATCGCATCATAATTTTCCGACACAAAAAAAGGTTGCCTCCGAAGATGAAAAGCAGAAAATGAGAAAAGCAGAAATGGATGCAAAACGCGAGGAAAATCTTGCGTTTCTGCGTGAAGGAAAAAATAATCTCATGAGAATGTTGTCAGAGGCGGCACATTTTCTCAGCACACAGTCTTTAGAAGAACAACGTAATATATTGAATGCTCTGAAAACCATGGTATTCACTGAAACTCCGCGTTTATATCCGGGTGAAGACACACCTGAGGAGTTAGGGGATCTATGGAACGACTTTTTAACTATGCTGGAAGGAGCAGGATATACGCTACCCGAAGGCGTGGATTTTGAATAACAATTTTACATCAAAACGGAGGAGATTTCTCATGAAAAATCGTTTGTTTCCCATTGGAATTGGTATATGTTTGATCTTAATCATTGGAATGGCATTTTTACTGGCATCGGGACCACAAGATGAAACACCGGTCAAAACGGATTCGGTTCAGGAAATTGCCAAACCCGCTGGCGTATCTAAGACTGAAGATGCGGCGATTGCTGCTGAAACAACAATACCTCAAACATCCGGATCAGAAAAGTCCATATTCGGTATGGATATAGAGGAAGCCAAAGAGCTTCTAAATTCGGAGGACTTTGAAAAGCTTAAAAGTTTTGAAAATGCTGAAGACGCGCAGCAGTTTTTGGACAAACTTAAATCATCCATGAGTCCAGAACAATTGGCTAAAATGGAAGAGGCTCAACAAGCAGTAAGTAATTGGTTCGACGGATTCGGATTAGATGGTTTAGAAGCAGGCGATAAAATGCCTGATATGGATATGCAGGAAATCTATGATATTCTCGGTCCTGCATTTGGAGGAACGGTGGATTTCGCGGAAACCGCAATGGAAGTTTTCCGAATGCAATTTCCTGAGGGTGAACCTGCGGATTATGAACCGCAAATGGCACAACGAATTCATGAAATAGCCGCTAAAACACCCGGTAATTTTGAGGAAGTTTTCATGGGTGTCTTTATGGAACTCATAAAAGAACATGATTTTAATGCATGGACGATGGGACAATTCCAAGGGAAAATAGGGCAGCAGATAGAATGGATAAAGGAAGAAATCATAGCTGCAGGACAGATGGAAGGTATCGAGTATACTGTTCCTGAAGACATGTCTAAACTTGTGAATCCACTTACCAAAACAGGAACACAAGGATCCACAACATCGACACAAACTCCCCAAGACAAAGCATCACAGAACGGACTTGTTGATGTTTTATCTTCTCTCTTGAACAAAACGACAAAGGCGTTACCTGGGGAAAGTATATCTACACCACTACCTCCTGCGCGAGTAGCTGCTATCCGTGAGACTCTATCGCGCCACGGTACTGAGGCAGGAATGCGACATCTGCTTGAAAACGATAAGGAAGCAGCGAATTGGCTATTGAGAGAGTTTAAGACACCTTCTAAAATAAATGAATGGCTCTCTCAGCAGGGGGCGAAAACACTTCCCCGGAAAATTCCTGCACCAACTGGACCGCCTAAGACACAACCTTAAGGCGAAAAAAGCACCAAATAGTAACACCCTGGTAGATGCGGTTTCCTAACCGCATCTATGAGACTGAATAAACAAAGTTCGGTTAGGAAACCGAACCTACCGGGGTGTAAAATAAATACAGATTTTACTATAAAACTGCACTATCAAATCCAGTGTGAATACTCATGCTGTTCACAATAAGGAGTAATTAAAATGATAAAAAGATGTTTTTCCATAGCCATCATCACGTTAACATTCCTGAGTACGATTTTATTCACTTGTTTAATGTCAGATACTGTAGCAGAAGTTGAACGGGTACCCACAGACGGATCAGTCCAAAAATCTGATGCAATACCAGTTGCAATTCCTGAGGATAGCGTTCTCAATCTAATTCCACAAACATCCTTAGGACTTATTTATTGTCCCAGTTTAACTGAATTAAATCACAGTATCAACGTCATGGCATCAGATATGCTGCCGCAATTGGGGCAAGCAGAGTTGCTTGCGATGATTTTGGCGAATGCCTTCGGAGCAGGATTTCAGAGTTTTGGGGATTTGGAAGAGATCGGACTCGATTTAGAAAAAGACTTTGCCGTATTTTTCACGAGTTTGAAGCCGATGCATGTTTCAGCGGCTGTGCATCTAACAGACCCTGAAGCAATAAAACAGGTAATTGCAGCAGAAGCAGAAGGAAATGCCGCCATGGAATATAAAAGTGTAACTTACTGGAGTTCTGCTGATGGTGGCGGCAACTTTGCTATTTTGGAGAATATCCTTGTCTATTCACAACAAACAGAAATCTGCAAAAACGTGATTGATACCCATAACGGTACTATGCAAGCAATTACAAATAATCCAGATTGCGGCATGTTTGTAACCAGGATTTTAGAAGGTACTAATCAGTTGGGAGTTTTCTTTAATGTTACAGCAATTACTACCAAACTTGATGGTTTACTGGAAGAGGAATTGGAGTCAATTACAGAAAACCTTGAAGGTGAAAATGATCCGTTATCTATGGGAACATCGGTACTTTTTAAAAAAATGTTTGGTAGTTGGACAGGAATAATTGAACAGTTAGAGTTTGCAAGTGTATTCCTAAAGTTACAGGATATGGATTTGCAACTCAAGTCTTTCTTAAAAATCAAAGAAGACAGCAAATTCTTAAATGGGTTCAAAACGCCTTCTACTGACTTAGCTAACCTTGACAAAATGCCAAATAGTTACATACTGAACTGCGGTTTTCAAGGTATCCCAGACATGTTGGTTGATATCAGCACTTTTTGGTTTGATACTTTTAAAAAAGAAACACCGGAAGAACAGAAACATCTGCACCCTCTTTTCCAAGAGGTAAAAGGTTTTTATGAATCATTAGCCGACCAGTGGAGTGTCTCTGTAAATTTTGAGAACTCTATTGTGCCTGACTATCTCTTTGTCTATGAACTAAAAGATGAACAAAACGCAAAAAACTATATGGATGAAGTGTTGATAAAAAAACTCCACGACTTCAAACAAGCTCAGGCAGGTGAGCCATTAATGCACAACGGTGTTGAAATTAAAAGTTACATTTTTCCCAATTACGAAATAGCTGGTCAAGAAAGGTTGCCTGAAGCCTCTGAGATGATTCCCTCTGAATGGCACTGGCATTACGCGTTTTCAGATGGGCAACTCTTTTGGACAACAGGCACCAGTGCAGAATCAATTAAAATGGCGCTGGATAGGCAAACAGGAATGGATGGCAAGTTTTCTGACAATCCAAGTTATCAAAAACTTGTTGAAAGTTTGGGAACAGATAACAACATTTTCTTAGCAGTTTCACCAATTATCGCCGTTAAAAACTTCATACCGTTGTTAGCAAAAATAGAACCTGGCGAAGCTGCATCAATACAGATGTTTTCGGTCATGTTCATGAATCTACCAGATAATTATAGTTTCGGTTTTTCGGCTAAAGCAGAAGATAATGGAATTGATGCGAAACTTATCCTTACACTTGGTGATTTCAAGCCGCTTTTTCAAATGCTTGGAATGCTTTTTGGGACAGGATAGATGTAATACCATTTCTAATATATAATGTGCCGTTTGCGGGAATATCTTGTAGGAGCGACCTCCCGGTCGCGACCAGGAGGTCGCTCCTACAGAAGAAAGGTCCGTTCAGCAGACAATAACAGTTGAATCTCTTAATGAGAGAGTATTTATTAGAATTGGTATAATATTTGAAAGGTCTACACAAACAGTAGCCCGTCTCTGAGTTCAGAATACAACATCAGCGTCACGATCAATAAGCGTGACGCTGATTCATTTTGGAATTAACGTAGGAATTCAATGTTTCCAAGAGTCTACCAGGGTTATTCAGTTTTCAGTTTTTCTGTGCATTTTATTGCAAACGTTAATATTTATAGTCGCATTGTAGGTCGGGTAGAGCGAAGCGAAACCCGACAATCTTAGTGTGACAGTGCGATCATGTCGGGTTTCGCAAACTCAACCCGCAGCATGCCAAAAGCGCATGCTGCGTTGATTTGGACCTACAATATATACTCTCAGTAAAACCTATTAACCGATTATTCTTAAAACTGAATAACCCTGAGAGTCTACAATAAAGATTGCAATCTGTATTGAAAGATGCTACGATAGGAAAAAATAAAACGGAGTGTCAAATGAAAAAAACTACTTGTCTAATTCTTGTTGGTATAGGCGTTTTACTTCTGGTAGGTGTTATAATATTTGCGGTGCCATGGTTTGTTAACATGTTTCAAGATATGGGTGAACTTTTTGATAAGCAAGCAGAATATATGCGAACATTAAGGCAATATGCAAATGAGCCATTAACTGTAGAACAAGAAAAACTACTTGCTCAACTACTTGAAATAGCTGGAGAGACTTCCGATCCTCAAAGCACAGAGAATTTAGAGACTCTTCTGTCCACTGAACCCTATCTAACTTACATTAAAACGCAAGATGGTGACGTCTATGCGGATTTTCAGACTTATGTCGCCGCAATGCCTACATTGACGCATAGAAACGTTGTGCTGGCAAGGCTTCAGGAATTTTGGGGAACAGAGGCAGAACTCACAGAGCAGGAAATTTGGGTAGACTATTATTATATTATGCGTGATTGGAGCAAAACAGGGAAAGATGCCCATAATAATGGGAAGGAGTTTAAAGAAGTTCTGCAAAGACATTTAGCCGATCCCTTAATGAAGCAGGATTCTGGGACTACGGAATTGGCCTCTAAAATAGTAAAGATGGGGGTAATTTCTAATTTTATAATAGAGGAAAATGAAGTGTTTCACCACGCATGGCATAGGCGTTTGCAGAATTACGGAAAACAAGAGGGTTATTTGCGGTCTGCAATCGCAACACCAGCTGAATTTGCTTTGATGCGTTCGTTTTTTGAGGATGCTGCCGCGTTTGAATCTTGGATGACAGAACCGTTTAGGGTAGAGGAAAATACTGAAGGACAAGAGAATAAGTAGCGCGATACCCTTCTATTCACCATCTATTTTTTCTTTATCTGTTCCGCCAAGACTGCAATCAATTCTGCTAATGTAGGGAACTGGTCTCGTGCTTCTGGCGATAGGTCTGCAAGGTGTCTTTCACTAACAAGACGATACATATCCGCTGCACCCATCAAGATATTTGGTGTCAATCCGACATGAGCAAAGGTATCTGAAATTTCCTCCATTTCGCCAATCCAACGTCTCGCTTTCGGTGGCATGCTGGGTAATCCTCTTTCCATCCGTTCATAAAGTGCTGCCTGACTCAATTTAAATTCTTCTGTGAGTGCATCTGAAACGCCTAACACTTTTGCTGCGGTTAGCAATTCGGTGCAAAGTGCAGTTAAACCCTTTGTCAAGGAAGCGTAGCACATCTTAATCGCAGAGGCGAGTCCTATCTCATCGCCAAGTGTGCGTACATCTAACCCATAATCATTCAGTTCTGTGAAAGCATTAAGTTGTGGTCCCGAAGCATAGAAGCGGGTTGCCCCCGGTCTTCGTGGTGGTGGACCAATGATAGACGCATCAACAAAAACCCCGCCTGCCGATGTAATAACATCTCCTAATTTGCGAACTGTCTGCGGTGCGATGGCATTGCAGTCTGCATACGTCAGCGTCGTGTCAGTCTGCTGTATTGCTTCCGCGACTAATTCAGCGGCGTTCATTGCTTGTGCTGGCACCATAATTGATAGGATAAGGTCTGCTTCAGAGACGAGTTGTGGATACGTCGGTACATCCACAATCCCTGCTTTCTGTGCCAGGTCACGGGTGCGTTGACTTCTACCTTCAAGACATGTGA